>NZ_JBALOZ010000436.1:0-5507 GCF_036965125.1 Bacillus sp. JJ1503 | reverse complement strand
GAAGGTATATGTGGTTATTTCATGCAAATTTTATTATAATAACAGGATGATTACATGAATCGACAAATGAGGAGCTATATAAATGATGGATAATAAGTTTGAACGATATGATTTTAAGACATTTATTTTGGAAGCGGTGAAGGATTTAGGCTTTTATGAGCCAACTGAAATCCAAGAAAGATTATTTCCGACTGTGTTAAAAGGTGAAAGTGCAATCGGCCAATCACAAACTGGGACCGGAAAAACGCATGCCTATATTTTACCAATATTACAAAAGGTAAAGTCTGAAAATCAGGAGGTACAAGCAGTCATAACTGCACCTACAAGAGAGCTGGCTACCCAAATCTATCATGAAATTTTAAAGGTAACAAAGCATTGCCAAGAGGGACAAGACATATCAGCCCGCTGTTATGTCGGTGGAACTGATAAGCAGAGATCGATTGAAAAATTACGAACTCAGCCACATATTGTTGTCGGAACTCCTGGAAGAATTAACGATTTGATTAAGGAACAAGCCTTATTTGTCCATACAGCCAATATGCTTGTAGTAGACGAAGCGGATCTTATGCTTGATATGGGTTTTATCGAGGATGTGGATCAAATCGCAGCAAGAATGCCTGAAAAGCTGCAGATGTTGATTTTTTCCGCGACCATTCCAGAAAAATTAAAGCCATTTTTAAAAAAGTATATGGAAAATCCAAAATACATTCAAATCGAACCTGAACAAGTAACAGCAGCCAAAATAGAGCATTGGATTATGCCATCCCGCCATCGCAATAAAGATAAGCTTGTTCATGATGCATTAATGGTATTCAACCCCTATTTAGCTATCGTTTTTACAAATACGAAGAAAATGGCAGATGAAGTGGCTGATTCCTTAATTAAAAAAGGATTAAAAGTGGGACGTATTCACGGGGATCTTAATCCTCGTGAGCGTAAAAAAATGATGAAACAAATTAAAGATTTGGAATTCCAATATATTGTTGCCACTGATTTAGCCGCTAGAGGGATCGATATTCAAGGCATCAGTCATGTTATTAACTATGAATTGCCTTCTGATTTAGATTTTTATATTCACCGTGTTGGGAGAACAGCCCGTGCAGGCAATTCTGGTATTGCACTTACCATTTATGATACATCCGATGAGGATGCACTAAATCGTCTTGATAAAATGGGGATCGATTTCCGACACGTTGATCTTCAAAAAGGGGAATGGGCAGATTTAGGCAAGAGAAATAAGCGCAAAAGCCGCAAGAAGCAGGCAGACGAAATCGATAAACAAGCACAGTCTATTGTTCAAAAGCCTAAAAAGGTAAAGCCAGGATATAAAAAGAAAATGCAATCTGAAATAGAAAGCTTCAAAAAACGCCAAAAAAGATTACAGCGTAAAAAATAGATAACAAAGGGAGAGAGGAAGCCATTATGTTGAAAATAGGTTCACACGTATCGATGAGTGGAAAGGACATGCTCCTAGCTGCCAGCAAGGAAGCGGTATCCTATGGATCAAATACGTTTATGATTTATACAGGAGCCCCTCAAAATACGAGAAGAAAAAAAATCGAGGATTTGAATATTGAAGCAGGCCTTAAGCATATGGAGGCAAATGGTATATCTGATATTATTGTCCATGCACCTTATATTATTAATATTGGAAATACCGAAAATCCGAATACTTTTGAGTTAGGAGTTAATTTTTTAAGAACAGAAATTGATCGTACAGAGGCAATCGGGGCAAAACAAATTGTATTGCACCCAGGCGCTCACGTTGGTGCGGGGACAGAGGCTGGAATTAAAAAAATTGTTGAAGGGCTAAACGAAGTATTAAATGGAGACGAAAAGGTTCAAATCGCTCTTGAAACGATGGCAGGCAAAGGTTCCGAATGTGGAAAATCATTTGAAGAATTAGCAATGATTATAGACGGGGTTCATTACAATGATCATCTTTCAGTCTGTTTTGATACTTGTCATATACATGATGCCGGCTATAATATTGTTGAAGACTTTGATGGGGTTTTAGAACAATTTGATCGTATTATTGGGCTGGACCGTTTAAAGGTATTGCATATTAACGATAGTAAAAATGAGCGCGGAATGCGTAAGGACCGTCATGAGAATATAGGCTTTGGCCATATCGGCTTCAAAGCGTTAAATTATATCGTCCATCATCCACAGTTGAAAGACATTCCAAAAATTCTTGAGACGCCTTTCGTGGGAGAGGACAAAAATAATAAAAAAGCCCCTTATAAATATGAAATTGCTATGCTGAAAGCCCAAGAATTTAACGATAATCTTCAGGACATCATTATGCAGGGATAACTGATTAATAAATTAAAAAAAGCTGTGAAATCATTCGCAGCTTTTTTTAATGGAAAAATAAATCTTAGGTTATTTTGTAAGCTGAATAAACAATTGGTTAACTTGTCTAGCCGTTTCTGGACCAGCAAGTCTTGCGATATCCTTAATTAATTTAGAACGCTCGGCATCATTAAAAATATTAATGCTTTTTCCACGCAGATAAGCTGCGATTTTACTCGCTTGCGGCTTTGTAATTGAGATTTGGAATTGGTCTCCATATTTTAATAATTCATCGGCAGTAATATTGCTTATTTTATGATTGATGATATTTTCAAAGATCTTCATCTCTCATCACTCCTCCGTAGTACTTTATGAAGGAGATAGGCAATATGTGACAGCAATAATCTAATTAAAGGTAAGTGCCTTGTTTCTTTACAAATATTTTTTCTTCCTGTATACTAACTTTTGTTAAATCGGAATGATTCTTAATTTAAAAAGGTGATAGTAAATGAAGGCACATGATAAGCCTATAATAAATATCAATCAATTATCTTATCGTTATGAAAAAGAAAACGTACTGGAAGATATAAATTTATCCATAAAAGAAGGGGCCTTTCTTGGAATTGTTGGTCCAAATGGTTCGGGGAAATCCACTTTATTAAAGCTAATTCTAGGGCTGCTTAAAACGCAAAAAGGTGAAATTCAGCTCTTTGGTCAGGAGATAAGCAAATTTAAGGATTGGCACAAAATTGGCTTTGTTTCTCAAAAGGCAAACTCATTTAACACTGGTTTTCCAGCAACCGTCTATGAGGTGGTAGCTAGTGGATTAACAAAAAAGCTTGGTCTTTTTAAGTTTATGAAAAATGAGCACAGGCAAAAGGTTATAAAAGCTATCGACTCAGTAGGGCTTCTCCCTTTTCAAAAACGTAATATTGGGGAGCTTTCAGGAGGACAGCAGCAGCGTGTATTCATAGCAAGAGCTTTAGTAAGTGATCCGAAACTAATGATTTTAGATGAGCCTACAGTGGGAGTTGATGCACAAAATGTGCAATCCTTTTACGAGATGCTTGATAGCCTAAATAAAGAATTAGGAATTACACTTCTTTTAGTCACACATGATATTGGCGCCATATCTGACAAGGTTACTCATGTTGCTTGTTTAAATAAGCATTTACATTTTCATGGGGAAACTAATGAGTTTGAGCAGTTGAAAATGGAGGAGATGTCTGATTTTTATGGTCATGACATTCATATCCTGACACATAATCATGATCACCATCATCACCAGCATGGAGGAGCAGGGCAATGCTAGCGGGGATACTACAATATGAATTTTTGCAAAATGCCTTTTTAACGGGAATTATTATTGGAATTATTGCACCATTATTAGGTGTATTTATTGTTGTCCGAAGGCTGTCACTTATTGCCGATGCATTAAGCCATGTTACCCTTGCCGGAATAGCAGCAAGTCTCTATTTCGAAAAGAAAGTGACGGGATTAAGCGGATTGAATCCCATCTATATGGGAATGGCTTTTTCTGTGACAGGGTCTTTATTTATTGAAAAGCTAAGATCTGTTTATAAGCATTATCAAGAGCTGGCTATTCCTATTATATTATCCGGTGGGATTGGGATAGGCGTTATTTTTATTTCTCTTGCAGATGGCTTTAATACAGATTTATTTAGTTATTTATTTGGAAGTGTCAGTGCAGTAAGCCGTGTTGATTTATGGACGATATTAATTATCAGTATTCTCGTCATATCAATGATCTTCCTTCTGTATAAAGAATTATTCCTGCTTTCCTTTGATGAAGAACATGCAAAGGCTTCAGGGATAGCTGCAAAATGGGTGCATTTTATATTTATCATCATGGTTGCACTCGTGATTGCTGCATCGATGCGAATTGTGGGGATTCTGTTAGTTTCTTCTTTAATGACCTTACCGGTCGCAGCCAGTATTCGCATTGCAAAAGGCTTTAAACAAACGATCTTTTTTTCAGTCATATTTGGCGAAACTTCCGTACTAGGCGGGCTGACACTCTCCTATTACTTAGATCTAGCCCCAGGCGGAACAATCGTTATAATCGCGGTCTTTATTTTGATCATGACGATCTTGTTCAAAAAATTCACAACTAACATATAGCAAATCTGACATAGAGTTCATTTTAATGAGGTGAATGAAGTGGATATCAATGAAGCATTACAGCTATTAAAGGAAAAGGGCTATAAACATACAGGAAAAAGAGAAGAAATGCTGCAGTTTTTTGCAAAAAGTAATAAATATTTAACTGCACGTGATGTTTTGACATGGATGAAGGATGATTATCCTGGCTTAAGCTTTGATACCATTTATAGAAATTTATCTTTATTTGTCGAGCTTGGCATTTTTGAAATGACGGAACTTTCTGGGGAGAAGCATTTTCGCTATACTTGCGCGCATGAACATCATCACCATCATTTTATATGTATGGATTGCGGGAAAACTAAAGAAATTGACACGTGTCCGATGCAAGAGCTGCAGGACAATTTAAAGGGCTATGATATTTCCGGACATAAATTTGAAATATATGGCCGCTGCCCAGAATGTGTCAGCTGAGGGCTAAATAAAAACGGCTTAACACCGTTTTTATTTAGCCTTCTTTTAACCATTTATCTACCCATTCGTTTGCTTCCATCCAGTTTTTTACGCGAATTACTCCAGAAGGTATTGGATCCTGGTTATACGGAGTATCAAATAAAATAACAGGAATTTGGCATTCTTCGTGTATCATCACAGCATTATCATGCTTATCTTCAAAAAAGATATCGACTTTGAAATCTTTAGCTGCCTTTACTTTGTAATGGGTTCCAATTAACTCAATGTGATGAAAGGATAACGCATGCTTTAAAAACCATTCCTCAGTAAGCTTCAGTAAGTGCGAACCCCGAGCACTAATGAAAAATAATTCATGCTCCTTTTCCCATTTATTCAAAATCTCTTTAGCCCCCACAGCAAGCGGTGATTCAGCATATATAGCCGGCTCACTTTCAGCAAACCAATGTGCAAATTCTTCCTCTGTAATTTCTACTAAATGGGTAAGATCGTATTGTTTAACATCATTTAAAGTAATGTTTAAATTAAAGGCTTTATTTAAAAATGGGATCATTGAAGAAGGACATGAAACTGTCCCATCAATATCAATACCAAAACGCTTTTTCATTCTTAATACTCCC
>NZ_JBALOZ010000435.1:0-4179 GCF_036965125.1 Bacillus sp. JJ1503 | reverse complement strand
GTTGGAATTTATAACAATGATTTCAATGAGGCATTTAAAAAGTATAAAGAAATTGAGCAATTATCTATTTTATGCTGTAAATTTTTGGAGAAGAAAGAGATACATTTAGCATATATAGGTGTTGATATTGGCATGGATGAAGATAAAAACCTCTGGATTATTGAAATAAATAATCGGTATCCAGATATGAGCATTGCTCTGGATGTCAATGATTTTCAGCTTTATTACCATACGCAAGCAGCCGCCTTACACTATTCAAAGTGGGTAGCAGGTTTCGGGGATCATTTGGAATGATCGAGATGGGCTTTTCATTTTCAAACCGAATTTATCTCGCATTAACGGGCAGTAAGAACATGGTGTCAGAAACCGAGGGTAGAGGTTTCCTCGGTTTCTGACGCTTTTTGCTTATTAATCTATTTTTTCAATCACAAATATTGAAAAGTGGCAATCAATATTTGACGTAACACTTGTAATGGAAATGTAAAGTTTCTCCATAACCCAATAATGTCTAGGCCTCGTAGGGGGCATGTTGGATAATGTTAAGTTTTACCACGTGTGACAATTTCCCTATATGATAAAATTTGTATTCGAGAATAATAACTACATCAGGAGGATAAAAATGAACAAGCGTCTAGTTACAACTACATTAGCATTCACGATTGGATTAAGTACTTTTGCGACAGCCCCGATCATGATGGATCCAGTCACAGTCTCAGCCGCAACAACCACACAGCAGAGCCAAAAAGTGGTTGAGAAAAAGGCAGATGACATAATTAGTCTCGCTAAGAGTTTAATAGGAAAAGCAACATATGCCTCAAAACACAACTATGAAACACTCCAGTTTAGATGTGCTTCGTTCATCGCGTTTATTTTTGAGAATAATGGGATAGATCTAGGTAATCGTGACGAAGCTTATATGGTTCACCAAGGGACATACGTTCCGAAAAATGAATTGCAAAAAGGCGACTTAGTTTTCTTCAAAAATAACCCATCATCAAAAAACCCAAATCATGTAGGGTTGTATATTGGAGATAATAAAATTATACATATGGCAAACGCAGAACTAGATGTTGTTATTTCTGATCTAAATAGCACGTCCTATTATCGAGATAATTATATGACTGCGAGAAGAGTAATCCCTGCTTTACTTCCTTCAGACCCAGCAACAAAAGGAGATAATATTGCTGACCTCTCCTACAATTTAATGAATAAAGTGACAATGGGCAAGGTTAATAACGAAAAAGCAATGCAATTTACGAGTACTGGATTCGTAAAATACGTTTATGGAAAAAATGGCGTTGAAGTAAAAGGAAACTATGTCAAAGATTTGATGAACTTAGGTGAAAAGGTAGCACGGAAAGATTTACGAAAAGGCGATTTGATATTCTTTAGCACTTCTGCAGGGTCGAGCACACCTTCAAGAGTAGCTATTTACACAGGGGAACATCGTATGCTTGTTCTTAGTTCGGAAGGAATTAGTTCGAGAGTCCTTTTATCTGATTATTATGATCAGCGTTATATTACGGCAAAGCGCGTTTTTAAAGATGAAAACAAAGTAGTTCAGTCACCAGTTATACCTAAAACAGATGAAAACAAAGTAGTTCAGTCACCAGTTATACCTAAAACAGATGAAAACAAAATAGTTCAGACACCAGTTATATCTAAAAAAGAAGATAATATTGTAGACTATACATTAAGCATAATGAATAAAGTGAAACACCAATTAAATGTTTACGATGAAAAATCTTTAACCTTCACAAATGCAGGCTTCACCTATTACATTTTTAAACAGCATGGTGTTGACCTGAAAACAAAAGTAGCGAGTCAGCAATCAGTGAACGGTGTACAAGTTCCAAAAGATAAATTGCAAAAGGGTGACCTTATTTTCCTAAAGCAAAGCGGGGGAAGCAAAATTAAGTATGCCGCTATTTATATTGGAAATAATGAATATGTGTATTTATCTAAATCAGGTTCAGTTGTGAAAGAAAGCTTAGAATCTAATTGGTCTAAAAGTAACTTTGTAACAGCTAAGCGTGTACTCTAATCGAATGAAATACTCGGTTGGATTCTAAATTGTACATGACTTTAAGGAAAAAATAAAGAGAAGCATTCGTTTGCGAAATGGCTGCGAATGCTTCTTACTATATTTGAAAGATCCTGACTTCGATTTAAATTAAAAATATATGTCTAAATGCCAAAATTCCCTTCTAGGTGCATTCTCCTGATCTCTTTAATTCGCTTTCGCATTTCCCCATCACCAATTTTGGAAAAATTCCCGACTCCAGGGCTTGTATTTATTTCAAATATAATAGGATCCTTGTAATTGCTAATACCAAAATCAATTCCATACTCTATTTGTGGAAATGCCGCTGCAGCTATTTCGGCAGCTATAACAGAAGCTTCCTTTATACAATTAATCATTTCTTCCCTCTCTGTTTTGTGCATCTTTAGGTGTGTCGATAATAATGAATCTATTGTCATAATTTGAGCCCCGCGGTTTGTATTGATGACTCCATTCTCATTGGTTTCTTCTGTCCCAATCTTTCCATACAACCCTCCAACAAGCCATTTTCTTTTGAGAATTTGAACATGTACCCGAATGGATAACGGGAACCCATCTTGGGTTAAGCTATGGACACCTTCTTGAACAATATATCCCCCGAATCTCTCAATTGGATGCAGTACAGGGAGGAAATCTTCGATCTTTTTAACTTCCATTTGTATTTTTTTACCATTAAGTGTATAGCCATTGAAACAGTAGGGCCCATCTTTCCTTTTATTAACTTTAAAAATTCCTTTCCCTTGCCCGCCTCTATCATTTTTTAAATAGACATATTCAAAACGTTCCAGTAACTCAGATAGGTTTTTAATTGTAAATTGCTTTGTTTCGGGAATGTACTTATTGAGTAAAGGATGTTTACTTAATAGCGAATATTGCCTCCATTTTCCAAGACGTTCCTTCAATACACACACCTCATTTATATGTTATGGTTATACACTTATTGTATGGATATAACAGTAATCCCGATTGGGTAAGTGAATTAGAAAAAAATATCTTTTATTTTAAGTCAGTATGTTTTCTTTGACGCTTGATGATTTTCCTTATATACATATACGTATCTTTATCCTCTAGTCCCGAAAACATGGATAGGTCTGGATTATAGTTTCCTTCAATAATCCAAATATTCCCTTGGGAGCTAATCCCAATGTCAAACCCAATTATATGAATATTAGGATGGTTTTCTTCAAACTGTTTGCTTGCAGAAATACAGATTCTGTCTATTTCATCTTCTAATTGATTCATATTTGTCGTTGATAAGTTTGAGTTTTGGAGTGCTTGATCAAAATTCAATAGCTTCTGTGCAGCATTGGTTATAAAGAAACCTTCTCCAGCAACCTTTACGATTTTTCCGGTTACTTTCCAGGATGAATCCACCTTCTGGGCAATGACTCTAATATCTATTGGACATCCGTTTATTTCTGATAAAGCTAATCTTTCCTGAACAAGATAAGGTTTCTTTGAATGATATTTTGTATGAATAAAATCAAAGGTTTCATCCATGCTTGATTTTGTTTGCTTTGTTCTTCCTGAGTGGATTTCAAAGGTATGAGGATCTGTCTTAGTAATTTTTACAATTCCTAAACCTTGTTGGCCAACACAAGGCTTAATGATAATATCATTATATTTATTAAGGTATTCATTAAAGGTGACTTTTGTAAGTAAGTCCGTTTTCGGTACAAATGGAGAAATTGTATGATTTTTAGAGAGTATTTGGAACTGGTTCCATTTACTTTTTTGAAAATGCAGCATTGTATCTTGAATCCATATCCGTCCTTTCAGATCATATATAATATCAATGACAACGGTATGACAATCAGGAAAGGACTCTCCTAGTTTTTTTGCTGCCTGTAGGGACAAATTTTTCGTTTTTTTGATGAAAAACATATAAAAATACTTATCGAAGATAGTACGAAATTTCTCTGTTGTAGATATATATAGCCACTCTGCTGTAGGTGATTTTCGGTGAACAGTTACATAATGGTGGAATGGACTTTGAAATAAACCTGATTGAGGTCTTGATAGCTGAATAATATTATTCTTATATTTTAATTTATTTAGTTTAATAAACTGATAAAGATCTTCTCTATTGATCAATGTATCCTCATTCACTTCTGAGA
>NZ_JBALOZ010000434.1:0-4494 GCF_036965125.1 Bacillus sp. JJ1503 | reverse complement strand
CACAAGAGACGATTGAACATCTTCTTGAGAAATATCCTGAAGGTCAAGTAGTTCAGTTAACCTTTGTAGGAGATTCTACAGGACAGCCATTAATCACTGAATTAATTCGAAAATACGATATAACTGTGAATATTTTGCAAGGGAAAATTTCACATACACAAAATGGTTCATATGGTACCCTTTTTATCCATTTGGAAGGTACTGAGTCAGAGGTTGCAAGTGCAATTGAGTTTATTGGCTTGCAGCAAGTGGGTGTGGAGGTGATTGCAAATGGCTGATTTCATCGAGATGATTAAATGGGAAAAATTAATAATTGCTACCCAAGAAACCATCTATATGACAACTATTTCAGTTCTTTCAACATTTATAATAGGATTGTCACTTGGATTGCTCTTATTTTTGACAGATAAAGGTAATATGTGGGAAAATAAATTTTTCAACACGATCATTGCTGCAATAGTGAATATTTTTAGATCTATTCCCTTTATTATCTTAATTGTCTTACTTATCCCTTTTACAAAATTATTACTTGGAACCATACTTGGCGCAAACGCAGCATTACCTGCACTAATAATAGGAGCTGCTCCTTTTTACGCAAGGATGGTTGAAATTGCATTAAGAGAAATCGATAAGGGTGTAATTGAAGCATCGCAATCGATGGGGGCTAGCCACAGCCAAATTATTTTCAAAATACTAATCCCTGAATCTTTACCGGCATTAATATCAGGTATCACAGTTACTGCTATTTCATTAGTAGGTTTTACTGCAATGGCAGGGGTCATTGGTGCAGGTGGTTTAGGACATTTCGCTTATCTTGAAGGTTTTCAGCGCAATAATTCAGTTGTTACATTAGTTGCAACCATAGCCATTCTAATAGTAGTATTTATCATCCAATTCGTTGGTGATTATTTTACAAAGAAAACAGACAAACGATAATTAAGGAGAGAGAAAAATGAAAAAAGTATTAAGTTTTTTAGTAATTGCTTTACTTTCTGTCGCTTTAGCTGCTTGCGGCGGTAAAAAAGAAGAGCCTACTAGTGAAGGTGGAAATAAAAAATTAGTGGTTGGTGCTTCAGCGGTTCCACATGCAGAAATTCTTGAAGAAGCAAAACCTTTATTAGCTGAAAAGGGCATTGATTTAGAAATTAAAGTTTTTACTGATTATATTTTGCCAAATGTGACGTTAAGAGATAAAGAGCTTGATGCGAACTATTTCCAAACGCCTGGGTATCTTGAACTTGAAATGGAACAAAATAAAGATTATGACTTTGTAAGCGTTGGTGAAATTCATAAGGAACCAATCGGGGTTTACTCTAAGAAATATAAAAGCTTAAAAGATCTTCCAGACGGTGCCAAAATTATTATGAGTGATTCATTTAGTGACCACGGACGTATTTTACCAATTTTTGAAAGAGAAGGCGTTATTAAACTGAAAGAAGGAGTCGGAGCTTCAGCAAGAGTTGAAGACATTGTTGAAAATCCGAAGAACCTAGATTTCTCTACATTAATTGAAGCGAAATTATTAGCTACTTCGTTTGAAAGCGGAGAAGGAGATGCGGTCGTAATCAATACGAACTATGCACTAGAAGGCGATGTAAATATTAAAGAAGATGGAATAGCATTTGAGGGCAGTGATGTTGTTCCTGCAAACTTAGTTGTTGTTCGTTCTGAGGACAAAGACCGTGAAGAAATTAAGGCATTAGTGGAAGTTCTTAAGTCAAAAGAAATCCAAGACTTTATTCAAGAGAAATACCAAGGTGCCGTAACTTCAGTTCAATAATAAACATCAAAAAAGCAGACACAAAGTTGTCTGCTTTTTTGGCGCTTTTGATCATAAAAAAAACGATATTTTGAGTATGATATGAATGTAAGCGTTTTAATGGCGATTTTTAAGTTCTCTGCAAAAAAAATCGTTTTTTTTCGACATTGTCATTGAAAAGTCGTGGATGTAAAATTTCTATATGAATTTAAATCGCTATGTTGAAAGGATTGGTTTTTATTAACCAGCTGCACTTAAATTATACGAGCGGTATGGAGAAAGCAATGCGTGGAGCCCATGGTGTCGGATATGCATTGTATAGCCAAAAACACGATGTGAGACTGAAGGTTGAAAAAAAACGTCAAGAAGAATATGTAAAGAGCCAGCGCATGCTCGCAGGTTTTGAAAGAAAGATTCATTCTTAAAATCAAACATATATTAATGAAGAAAAGGGGATTTGGTATTTTATACTAATCCTCTTTTTTTTTTGCAGTAAGTGAAAAAAAGCATGGCAATTTCCTTTATACATGAACATAATGGATAAGGGTAACATTAAAAAATGGAATCTAAAAAAGTAATTCTTTCACCATAAAAAGTGGTTCTAGGTTTACAACACGTGCGAAGTGTTAACTTATTGAAAGAGTTGCTAATACTTTTCATTTGTTATAAGATTGTAATGAGAATAAAATGAGAATAGAGGGTTGCGGCGCTTTGCCGTAAGATAAAATCTTCTTTTATTGATGGAGGTATTGTAATGGCAGGTTCTAAATTAACAATTAATGATCTTCATGTTGAAATTGAAGGCAAAGAAATATTAAAAGGGGTAAACCTTGAAATAAAAGGCGGAGAAATCCATGCCATCATGGGACCTAACGGAACAGGAAAATCTACACTTTCCTCTGCAATTATGGGTCATCCAAAATATGAAGTAACAAAAGGAAGCGTTACTTTAGATGATGAAGATGTTCTTGAGATGGAAGTGGATGAGCGTGCGCGTGCAGGCCTTTTCTTAGCTATGCAATATCCTAGTGAAATTAATGGTGTGACAAATGCAGACTTTTTACGTTCAGCTATTAATAGCCGTCAAGAGGAAGGAAATGAAATTTCTTTAATGAAGTTCATCCGGAAAATGGACAGCCAAATGGAATTCCTTGAAATGGATCCGGATATGGCACAGCGTTATTTAAATGAAGGATTCTCTGGTGGAGAGAAGAAGCGTAATGAAATTCTTCAGCTTATGATGCTTGAGCCTAAGATTGCTATTCTTGACGAAATCGATTCAGGTCTTGATATTGACGCATTAAAGGTTGTTTCTAAAGGAATCAATCAAATGCGCGGAGAAAATTTCGGCTGCTTAATTATTACACACTACCAACGTCTTCTGAACTACATCACTCCAGACCATGTACACGTTATGATGCAAGGACGCATTGTAAAATCAGGAGGTCCTGAGCTAGCACAGCGCCTTGAGGCAGAAGGTTATGACTGGATTAAGCAAGAGCTAGGTATTGAAGATGAAACGGTTGGCCAAGAAGCGTAATTGTTAGGAGGATCCTTTATGTCGACAGAAACAAAATTATTTGGTAAGGAGTATGTAAGCTCCTTCTCAAAAGATATGGGTGAACCAGCATGGCTGACAGAGTTTCGCTTGCAAGCCCTTGAAAACTCTGAAAATCTGCCAATGCCAAAACCTGATAAAACGAGTATAAAAAATTGGAACTTAACACAGTTCGAGCAGCATATTGTAGGCAGTGAAGACTACACTTCTTTAAATGAGCTTCCAGAAGATGTGAAAACATTAATAAAGCTCGAAGCTGCAGAACAAAATTTATATATTCAGCGTAACAATAGACCAACATATATTTCTGTTTCAAAAGAACTGCAGGATAAGGGTGTTATCTTTACTGACATTTTTACAGCAGCGAGAGAACATAGTGATTTACTCCAAAAGTATTTCATGACTGAGGGCGTAAAAGCAGATGAACATAAATTAACTGCCTTGCATGCAGCCTTAGTAAATGGCGGAGTTTTCCTATACGTGCCAAAAAATGTCGAAGTTGCTGAACCAATTCAGGCAGTCTTTGTTCACGATAATGAAAAGGCAACTCTTTTCAATCACGTGATTGTTGTTGCTGAGGATAATAGTTCTGTTACTTATGTTGAAAACTATGTATCCACTATGGAAGCTGCTAGCGGGGTATTTAATATAGTAACGGAGGTTCTAGCTAAGTCTGGTGCCAAAGTTCAATATGGTGCAGTTGATACACTTGCTAAAGGACTAACTGGATATGTAAACCGCCGTGGTGTTGCAGGCAGAGATGCTCGTATTGAGTGGGCTCTTGGATTAATGAATGATAGCAACACGATCTATGAAAATGTAACAAATTTAATGGGCGATGGCTCATTCGGTGATACGAAAACGGTTGTAGTTGGACGTGGAGATCAGACGCAAAACTTTACAACAAGCATTGTTCATTTTGGGAAAAATACAGAAGGCTTTATCCTGAAGCATGGTGTGATGAAGGATTCTGCTACATCTATCTTTAACGGTATTGGAAAAATCGAGCACGGCGCATCTAAATCTAATGCGGTACAAGAATCTCGCGTTTTAATGCTAAATGAAAAGGCACGTGGAGATGCGAACCCAATTCTATTAATTGATGAAGATGATGTAACAGCAGGGCACGCAGCATCTGTTGGACGTGTAGATCCGCTTCAACTCTATTATTTAATGA
>NZ_JBALOZ010000433.1:0-3153 GCF_036965125.1 Bacillus sp. JJ1503 | reverse complement strand
CACTCGCCCCGTCTACTACACGATGATCAAAGGACATGGAAATATTCATGATGGACCGGATCACAATTTGATCATCATTTGTTACTATTGGCATTTTCTTCGTCTTATGAAAGGATATGAGTGACACTTCAGGATGTTGAATAATCGGTGTAGCCCCAAAGCTTCCACCTAGAGGACCAACATTACTAATCGTAAATGTTCCACCGGTTATTTCCTTCATGCTTAATTGATTGGCTAAAGCTTTTTCCGTTAACATTTTCATTTCGTCATAAATAACTCGAATGGATTTCTTCTCAACGTGTCGAAGAACGGGAACGATTAAACCCGCTTCTGCATCTACTGCCATTCCAATATGGTGTTCTTTTTGGAGATAAATAACTTCATTTTCCTCGTCAAGCCGACTATTAAAAATAGGAAATTCTAATAGACAAATAGATAAAGCTTTTATGAAAAAGGCAGTTGCAGATATCGTTTGATTGATTTTCTTTAACTCAGCTCTAAATTGAATTAGTTCGGTAACATCCACTTCTTCAAAATGAGTACAATGGGGAATTGTATTTAAAGATTGAATCATTTTTTTCGCAATTTGCTTCCTTCTTCCTCTGAAAGGAATGGTGTCTGATTTTAATGGGGATAGTTCTGCAGGTGCTACTGTCGCATTTCTTGTTTTTTGGCTGCTTCTATCGGATTCCTGTTGTTGTGAAGAAGCCATTAATTGATAAATATCTTCATCTGTGATTCTTCCAGCTAGTCCAGAACCATTAACACTTTCAATACGAATGCCGTTTTCCCTCGCAATTTTTCTAGTAAAAGGTGAAGCAAGAATACGCTTTTTATTGTCTTTTGCAATAGTCATAGTATGATTGGCGACCATTTTAGGGGGTGCTACAGATTGATTATTTAAGCTCCCTTCCTCTTCTAAGATTAATAAAGTTGTCCCAACAGGTACGGTCTGCCCTATTTCAACTTTAAATTCTCGAATATATCCCGTACGCGGTGCAGGAATTTCCGCGGTCATTTTGTCTGTTTGGATTTCAATGATTGGTTCATCGGCCCGGACAAAATCACCTGCCTTAACTAAAAAGCAATTAATATCTGCTTCGGTCATTCCTTCTCCAATATCATGTAATTTGACTTCCATTCCATCCCTCCTAAAACGACATGACTTTATGAATAGCAAATTTCACTCGATCAGCAGTCGGTAAATAATGATCTTCAAATCCAAAGTATGGAACAGGGGTATCAAATCCAGTCACCCTCTCTACAGGTGCTTTTTGATACAAAAATGAAGTATCGTTGATGATGGCTAATACATCATTCCCAACTCCTCCAGTGGCATGTGCCTCATGAACAATAACAGTACGGCCAGTATTTTGAACTGATTCAGCAATGATGTCTTTATCGATCGGGTATAAAGTTCTTAAATCAATAACATCACAATGGATGCCTTGATCTTTCATTTCTTTCGCTGCTTTCATGACAATCGGGACCATAGCTCCCCAAGTAATGATGGACACATCGTCCCCTTCCAGCATTTTTTTTCCTTTGCCTATTTCTATCGTGTATTTTCCTTCCGGCACTTCTTCTCTGCCAGAACGGTAACACCTCATTGGTTCCATAAATAATACAGGATCTGGATCCTCAATCGCTGCAATAAGCAATCCCTTCGCATCATATGGGCTGGACGGGCATACAACTTTTATTCCTGGCATATGGGTAAATATAGCTTCCGGGCTATCGCAATGAATTTCAGGAGCTCTGACACCTGCACCATATGGAGCGCGAATGACCATTGGAACAGTAAAGTGCCCCATTGTCCTCATCCTTAGTCTTGAAGCGTGTGTCATAATTTGCTCATAGGCAGGATAAATAAAGCTAAGAAACTGAATTTCAATGACAGGTAAAAATCCATTAACCGCCATTCCAATTCCTGCACCAACGAAACCCGCTTCACTTAAAGGCGTATCAATGACCCGGTCAGCCCCGTATTTTTCCTGAAGACCTTCAGTGGCGCGAAATACCCCGCCATTTTTTCCAATGTCCTCTCCTAACAGCAATACTTCTGGCCTGTTCTCAAGCATTGTATCCAGAGCATCGGTAATAGCTTGTATGAGTGTGAGCGTTTTGGTTTTGATCGCAGTACTCATCTCCCTTCACCTCCTATAAATCTTAAATACTCCTCTTTTTGCTGAGTAATTTGCCAAGTTGGCTCCGCAAAAACATAATCAAATATATTAGCAGGGTCAGCAGGCGGAAAATCTTCCATTTCCACAACCGCTTTTTCTATTTCATGTGTAGCTTCCTCTTCCACATCACGCACCCATTTTTCATCATATAATCCTACATTTTTCATCCACCTTTCAAGGCGGAGAATAGGATCTGTTTCTGATCGGCGGCCATTGCTCTCCACTTGGCAGCGGTATTTCGATGGATCATCAGCGGTCGTATGAGCCCCATATCTCCATGTGACAGCTTCAATTAATGTCGGTCCTTCACCCTTTCTCGCTCTCTCCAATGCCTTTAACGTTTCAAAATAAACAATAAAAACATCGTTTCCATCGATCCGGACACCCGGAATATCATAGGCTAAGCCCTTTTGTGCAATGGTCTTGGAATTCATTTGCTTGTTGATTGGGACGGAGATTGCAAATTGGTTATTTTGATTAAAGAAAACGACCGGCGCTTTAAATACACTTGCAAAATTAAGCCCTTCATGAAAATCCCCTTCAGATGTGGCACCATCCCCAAAGTAAGCAATGGCTGCATGGGTCGTTCCTTTTTTCTTTTCTGCCAAAGCTGCTCCGGCTGCGTGTGGAATCTGGGTGGCAATCGGGATACCTGGAGGAAAAATCTTTTTTCCAGCCGGAGGGACACACCCTTCGTTTCGTCCATTCCAGAATAAAAGAATATTCCTTAATGAGTGGCCAAAAACGAAGGCTGCCCCATGATCACGGTACGTAGGGAACATCCAATCTGATTCGTTTAATGCAAGCGCACTTCCTACCTGGGAAGCTTCCTGTCCTTCGAATGGTGCATATGTGCCTATCCTTCCTTGTCGCTGGAGACTCACGGCCTTTCGATCAAAAAGGCGGATTCTTACGAGCTGCCTATAAAAATTTCTGGCCAATTCCTCTGTAATATTCTCCTTATATT
>NZ_JBALOZ010000432.1:0-5701 GCF_036965125.1 Bacillus sp. JJ1503 | reverse complement strand
TTTTCTGACTGACAATCTAGTTCCTCCAATGTCTTCTTATTTACCTATTTTCAACTATTTTTACATGATTCATAACTAAATTTATCTAAATCTTTTCCAATTTTACTACATTAATATATATGGATTTAGATCTACGGAAATTTGCAGTCCGCCCGAATGAATCTCCTGTTGATAGTGATCAAGCATTTTTTTGAGAGACTCGCCTAGAGCTGGTTCCCGCTTGTATTTTATCAAACATTGGTACCTATATCTATTATTAATCCTAGGAATTGGAGAAGCAACAGGGCCAAGACATATTGCTTCATTGGATAGCTTGGAGCGAATAAAGGCTGTGATTTTTTCTGTAACCGACACTGCCTTCAGTAATTCCTCATGACTAACTGTAACTAAGGATATATAGTAGAACGGCGGATATTTATGGATTTTCCTTATCATCATTTCTTTATCATAAAAACGAGCATAATCCTGTTCACCTGCTAATTCGACGCTATAATGCTCTGGGGTATACGTCTGAATGACAACCTCTCCTTCAAGCTCATGTCTTCCTGCACGTCCACTAACTTGAGTCAGCAGCTGAAAGGTTTTCTCTGACGATCTGAAATCCGGGAGATGGAGCATAGTATCAGCGGATAATACCCCAACTAATGTTATGTTTGGAAAATCCAATCCTTTTGCAATCATTTGTGTTCCAAGAAGGATATCAGCATGCCCGGCCTGGAATTGATCCAACAGTTTTTCATGGGCACCCTTTTTACTTGTTGTATCAACATCCATACGAATGACGGTCGCTTCAGGAAGAATCTTCGCCAGTTCCTCCTCGACTTTCTGCGTTCCAGTTCCAAAATAACGAATATGCTCACTCTGGCATTCAGGGCAGTTATTTGGCACTGTTGCTTCGTATCCGCAATAATGACATTTCATATGCTGATTAAATCGATGATAGGTTAGTGATATATCGCAATTTGGGCAGTTAACAACAAACCCGCAATCTCTGCACATGACAAAAGAGGAGTGGCCTCTTTTATTTAAAAATAAAACAATTTGTTCTTTTTTTTCTAATCGATCTTTTATTTTTTCAAGAAGCATTTGAGAAAACATCGAGCGGTTTCCAGCTCTCAATTCTTCCCTCATATCGATGATGGCTACTTCAGGCAAAGCTTGATTATTCATTCTCTTCGGCATCGATAAAAGCTTGTAAACTCCTTTTTGCGCCCTAGCAAATGACTCGAGTGAAGGGGTCGCACTTCCTAGAACAACAGGACATTTATGGGTAGCTGCTCTATGGATCGCCACATCGCGAGCATGATACCTTGGGTTTTCCTCTTGTTTATAGCTTGTCTCATGCTCCTCATCAATTATGATAATTCCGAGATTTTGAAAAGGAGCGAAAATGGCTGATCTGGCACCGACTACAACTTTTACTTCCTGTCTTTGAATTTTTCGCCATTCATCATACTTTTCTCCGGTTGAAAGACCGCTGTGAAGAACTGCTACTTGGTCCCCAAATCTCCCCTTAAATCTTTTGACCATTTGCGGGGTTAGTGAAATTTCTGGAACAAGGACTATGGCTTCTTTTCCCTTCTCAAGTACCGTTTGAATGGATTGAAGATAAACTTCCGTTTTGCCGCTCCCGGTTACACCATATAATAAAAAAGTTTCGTGGCTTTCTATTTCAATAGTTGATAAGATTGGCTTAATCGCATTTTCTTGGTCCGATGATAATGGCAGTGGTTCCGTTCTTGCAAAAGTTCGTTCCCCATAAGGATCTCTGTATACTTCTAATTCCTTTTGCCGTAATATCCCTTTGTGGATTAATCCATTTACAACAGAAGAGGTAATCCGAAGCTTCACGAGAAGCTCACGAAGTTCAATGATTTTCTCCTCAGTGTGTAAAAAAAAGTCCAGCACTTGCTTTTGTTTAGTGGCTTGAGACGGCAAGCTTTCTATTTCAGCATATA
Organism: Bacillus sp. JJ1503; assembly: GCF_036965125.1. NCBI lineage: Bacteria > Bacillati > Bacillota > Bacilli > Caryophanales > Bacillaceae > Bacillus > Bacillus sp. JJ1503. The sequence goes on along the minus strand of NZ_JBALOZ010000432.1, from coordinate 3,743 downwards.
GCTCTTCCTTACTTAAATTTGTATAAATCGCCTTAAGCTTTTTCTTTCTTACTCGTTCCTTTACTTCGTATAAAATTTCAACTGTCCCTTTCGTTACCTCTTTCTGCAGCATAGATAAATAGCCCTTCTCAACTGCTTCCTGCCAAGAAATTATGTCCCGACTCGAAAAAACTTCCATAACTTGAGTAGGCAATTCAACCGGATTGTCAGCTTCTATTAGTTTAAGTTTTTTTTCATATTTAGCTTTTAAAGCTGCAGGCAGCATGACTTGGTAGGCTGAAATCTTATAACAGAGTGTTGTTTCCGTTAACCAATCGCCAAGAGTTAGGAGTTCCTGATTCAATACTGGAGTTAAATCCATTGGTTCTATTAGCCTTTTTAGTTGCTTGAAAACAGATTCAGCTTTTATGTCTGTCACAAAGCCTTGAATTTTCCTCGGCCCAAAAGGAACAATCACCCTCATCCCAATTTGTATAACATCTATTAAATGATCCGGGATTAAATAATCAAAAGCCCTGTCCGTTTGTCTTGCCGGTACATCAACGATTACACTGGCAATGTTCATTTATGTTCATTCCTTAATAATAAAGAAGCTTCATGGAGTATTTTTGCTGCAACCTCATGCTTTGACATAAGAGGGAGCTCTTCTAACGTGCCATCCCGTTTAAATAACGTCACAATATTCGTGTCTGTTCCAAAGCCTGCTCCTTCGGTTTTTACATTATTTCCGACAATCATATCTGCATTTTTTTTCTTGAGCTTTTCACGGGCGTACTCTGCTACATGATCTGTTTCTGCAGCAAACCCAATCAAAATTTGATGTTTTTTTGCTTTGCCAAGTTCAAAAAGAATATCCTTAGTTCTCTCAAGCTCTATGCTTTGTTCTCCTGGCTGTTTTTTCACCTTATGATCATACGTTATTTTCGGACGATAGTCTGCAACTGCAGCAGTTTTTATTACGATATCTGCATTTTCGTATTGGGATATTACTGCTTCATACATTTCTTCAGCGCTCTCTACCTTTATTACATTTACACCCGCTGGTGCCTGGAGTGAAACAGGACCTGAGATGAGCACAACATTTGCGCCAGTCTTAGCAGCCTCCTCAGCAATCGCATATCCCATTTTTCCTGATGAATGATTGGTAATATATCTGACCGGGTCAATTTTTTCCCTAGTAGGACCAGCTGTAATGACAAGCTTTGATCCTGATAGATTTATATGGTTTGTTCGAAAATGGTCCCCAATCAGTTCTGTTATTTTCTCTGGCTCCTCCAATCTCCCTTTCCCTACATATCCGCACGCAAGGTATCCTTCTCCCGGCTCGATAAACCTATAACCGAAGCTGTGAAGCGTGTTAATGTTTTTCTGAACTGCTGGGTGATTGTACATATGGACATTCATAGCAGGGGCAACCCAAACAGGAGCAGTAGCAGCAAGCAGTGTAGTCGTAATCATATCATCTGCAATCCCGTTTGCCAGCTTTCCAATTATATTTGCTGTAGCAGGTGCAATTAATATTAAATCAGCCCAATCAGCTAGATCGATATGGGCAATTACTTCAGAATTCTTTTCATCAAATGTATCTGTATAAACATCATTTCGAGATAAAGCTTGAAATGTTAAGGGGGTTACAAATTTTTCAGCTGATTTACTTAGAACAACCTTTACATCCGCACCAGCCTGAGTTAGTTTACTAGTCAGGGCAGCAGCCTTATAAACGGCAATGCCACCTGTAACGCATAAAAGAATTTTTTTTCCGATGAGCATAATTGGACCTCCATCCACCAACAAGTTCTACCTTTATTATGCAAGAAGTGCCTTTTTTTTTCATCTTTTAATCAAGTTTTACCTTACTTTTTACCTATACAATTTAGTTAAGAAATAAAAATAACAACCAGTTACGGTTGTTATTTTTATCAGGTACTATTCGTAAGCTTCATCCTTTTGCTTTTTTGCAAGACGGTAGTGAAGCTGATCCGCATTGATTTCCTCTAATGCTTTGCCAACATTTTTGTGTGATACATATTTATCAAGCTGCGGCTTTGCATTTACTTGCATCATGCGGGCACGCTTTGCAGCTACAGATACAAGTGAATATTTAGAATCAATTTTTGTCATTAATGAATCAATAGAAGGATATAGCATATATTATTCAACCTCCAGCATTTTAATATATCGTGGCTCAACACGTTCTCTTCGGCAATGTTCAGCAACTACAATTGCTTTAATTCTTTCACATGCAAGCTCAATTTGGTCATTTTCAACGACATAATCATACAAGTTCATCATTTCAATTTCTTCTTTTGCAACCGTCATCCGGTTGTTAATAATATCTTCAGTTTCTGTTCCTCTTGTGACAATTCTGTTTTTTAATTCCGATAGGCTTGGCGGAACAAGAAAAATGAATAAGCCATCTGGGAATTTTTTCCGCACTTGGCGAGCACCCTGTACTTCAATTTCTAGGAAAACATCCTTTCCCTTTTCCAATGTCTCTTGCACATAATCTACAGGCGTACCATAATAATTCCCAACGAATTCAGCATACTCCAGAAGTTTTTCTTGTTCAATTAAGGCTTCAAATTCTTCACGGGATTTGAAGAAATAGTCAATTCCATCAATCTCGCCTTCTCTAGGAGACCTTGTTGTCATTGAAATGGAGTATTCAAAAGCGGTATCCGGCTGCGAAAAGATCTCTTTCCGAACAGTGCCCTTCCCTACACCGGAAGGGCCGGACAAAACAATCAATAAACCTTTTTCCTTCATTATTCAATCCTACCCTTCATCAATAGTATCATCTCTGTCATCTAAGCGGTGGGCGACAGTTTCTGGCTGAACTGCTGAGAGAATGACGTGGTCACTATCCATAACAATAACTGCCCTCGTCCGCCTGCCATAGGTTGCATCTATTAAAGAACCGCGATCACGAGCATCTTGTATGATTCTTTTTATCGGTGCAGATTCGGGACTTACTATAGAGATAATACGATTGGCTGAAACAATATTGCCAAAGCCAATATTAATTAATTTAATCGCCATCAGGTTCCTCCAAGTATCAGTTATATATTTTGGCCCCGCGAGCCTTTTTCTAAACAGTCATTCAATATTTTGGACCTGTTCCTTCATTTTCTCCAGCAGGCTTTTCATCTCTACTACAAAAAAAGCAATAGAAGAATCATTTCCTTTCGAACCGATTGTATTAACTTCACGGTTCATCTCCTGAAGGATGAAATCTAATTTTCTTCCAATCGGTTCATTCGCTTGCAAAGTTTGCAAAAACTGATTGATATGACTATAAAGACGAGTGACTTCCTCGTTAATATCTGACTTATCGGCGAAAACAGCTACTTCCGTTAACAGTCGTGTTTCATCCACTTGCCCATTCAAAAAATCAGACATCCGCTTGGCTAGTTTCTCTTGATATTGCTGTATTACTTTCGGGGCTTGCTCCTTTAGTTCAGAAAGCCGCTCATTTAATTTACTAAGATTAAAGTTTAGATCCTTTTCGAGCTCTACACCCTCTAATTTACGCATTTGCCATAATTGTTGACACGCCTCTTCAACAGCCGCAAGCAACAAACATTCTACATTTTCATTATTCGTTTCTTTATCTACAATTAAAATAAGCTCTTCCCTCGTTACATCTTGAAGCGTAATTTCAGTTTCAATTGAATATTTGTTTTTAATATCCGTTATGTATTTAACATATTCGTCTAATAATTCCCAATCTATTAGAAAATGCC
>NZ_JBALOZ010000431.1:0-1479 GCF_036965125.1 Bacillus sp. JJ1503 | reverse complement strand
CTGATTTTCAACAATCGGGCGCAATTCCAGAAAAATTGCGCTCTTTCTTTAACTATAGGGCCAGATTACTGAGGGAATATTCTGAGATTGTAAAGCCTTACACTTAAACTAAAGGTTCAGGTTAGCTGAATAAGGAGTCCTTGTAGTAAGGATATGATTTATTAAATACATGCAAATTAAAGTGGTTATTAAGGATGGGCTTATCGAATAAATTCGTGACTATAACTAGGTTTTGGGTGATGAATAATTAAAATAATAAGGAGAAATTAAATGATAAAAATTGACGTAGATTTAGTTTCGAAGTTAATAAATTGCCAATTTCCAGAGTGGTCTAATTTGGAAATCAAGCCTGTTATAAAAAGTGGAAATGATAATAGAACATTTCACTTAGGAAAAAGTATGAGCGTTAGGTTACCAAGCGATAAAGCCTATGTGCCACAAGTTGAAAAAGAACAAAAATGGTTACCCATATTAGCCAAGCATCTTTCTACACCAATATCAGAACCAATAGCTAAAGGAGAGCCAAGTGAGGATTACCCATATCCTTGGTCTGTAAACAAGTGGTTGGATGGAGAGACATTAACTTTAGAAAATATAGATGATTTAAATCAATTTGCAATTGATTTGGGTAATTTTTTAGTTGAATTACAATCAATTGACACCAGTGGAGGTCCCTTAGCTGGGGAACATAATTTTTATAGAGGTGGAGATATTGCTGTATACGATGATGAGTTTAGAGATGCCATTAATAATATAAATTCTTTTAATAAACATATATTGAGAGAAATTTGGGAATTGGCATTAGCTTCAAAATGGGCTGGAGAACCAGTATGGGTCCATGGTGACGTAGCACCAGGGAATATATTAACTAAAATTGGTAAATTGTATGCGGTTATTGATTTTGGCATATTGGGTGTAGGAGACCCATCTTGTGATGCTGCAATGGCCTGGACTTTTTTTGATGATAGTACGAGAAAGTCATTTAAGAATGCATTGAATTTTGATGAAGAAACTTGGAATAGGGCAAGAGGTTGGGCTTTATGGAAGGCTTTAGTAACCTACAATTATAATAAACAATCAAACAAAACAATCGCAGATGAAACATATAGAATTATAAAAATAATTCTTAATGATTACGAAACTGAAAAATAAAGTCATTAAAATAGAACTTTATTTTGCACTAACAGGTGCATTTCAGTAATATGCAGGAACGTTTTTTTACTAAAAAGCAGGTTAGTTGAAGAAAAAATTGAAATAGAATTTAGTGGACCGGAACTAACAGATAAACAATTATGTAAGTTTTTAGAAGGTATTGCATCAAAGTGAGATAGATTTTCAGATAGCTTTTTGCTAACCAGAACGCTTGAAGAATGTACAATATTCCTTAATAACATTGAATTTATTGAAATATTTGATAAATAATTCTAAATTTCATAATTAAGTTTGTGAAAAGTTGTACTTAAACTAACGGGGCAATTT
>NZ_JBALOZ010000430.1:2310-5463 GCF_036965125.1 Bacillus sp. JJ1503 | reverse complement strand
ACTTCTAAAAACCCTTCATCCCTGCTTTTCTATGCTGCTGGAGCAATAATGCCGTTCCCATCACGCCATTCACCATTGTTTATACATGCTGAGGGCCATAAATCCTGATAGAAATTAAAAATCGATTGATTATAAATATATTAATCCACTTATTTCATCTGATGCCAAAATTTATTATATGAATATATTTGTTTCTAGCGATCTTTGAACTTTTTGTGAATTTTTTCACCTTTATATCATGAACATTTTGTGACATCCTGATAAATTGATTGTTTTAAATGTTTTATCGGAATAAGATAGTTGTAAATTGTGATAAAAATCACAGAAAAAACATTTAAACAATGCTTCAAAGCTTAAATGAAAGGAAAGGGGCACCCTCAATGAAAATAAAATGGGCTTTTTTATGTTTAGTTTTTACTATTATCACGGTGCTAACAGGCTGTGAACCAGTAATGGTTTTAGATCCTAAAGGACCTCAAGCCGAAACGACAGCTAATGTCATTTGGATATCGATTGCGATGATGGCGATCATTGTCATTGCCGTTTTTGCACTGTTAGTTTTTGTACTATTAAAATACCGTGCATCGAAACAACGGGAAGATTACGAACCTCCACATATTGAAGGGAATCCGATTGTTGAAGCAATCTGTGTAGGGATTCCTGTTATTATCATCATTTTCCTATCAATCATTACTGTTAGATCTACGTATGAGGTAGAAGCTACTCCGAAGGGATATGAGGATAAGGAGCCTTTAGTCGTATATGCTTCGACTTCTAACTGGAAATGGCATTTTAGCTATCCAGAAGAAGGGATCGAAACGGTTAACTACTTATATATCCCAACCGATCGTGCGTTGGAATTTAAGCTTTACTCATTCGGACCAATCACGGCCTTCTGGATTCCGCAGCTTGGTGGACAAAAATATGCGATGGCTGACATGGTCACCACGTTGCACTTAGCAGCCGATGTTCCTGGTGAATATATGGGACGAAATTCAAACTTTAGCGGAAAAGGTTTCGCTGAAAATACATTCAATGTGAAAGCGATGCCTGAAGCAGAGTTTGATAATTGGGTAGATGAAGTGAAAGAGACTGCTGAGCCTTTAACAGAAGAAAAATTCGAAAAACTGCTTGAACCTGGCCATCTTGGTCAATTAACTTTTAGCAATACTCATTTAGAATTTAGTCCTGCTCCTGAACATAATCATGGGTCAAATGATTCTCATGAAGGACAACATGCTGATGATAAACACGAAGCAGGCGATTCTCATGATGATTCAAACGAAAATCATTCCGAACATAACAATCACTAATAGATTCAAAGATTGATAAAAATTTGTTTTATTCGATAAGCATTATTTTTTCCCGAAAGGAGTCAAAAAAAATGGATTACTTTGATCGATTTGCCATTCCTCATCCAAGTCCAGCGATTTATGCATCCATGGTAGCGATTGGCTTGACAGTAATCGCGATTATTGCCGGTTTAACATATTTTAAAAAATGGGGTTATTTATGGCGTGAATGGTTGACAACTGTTGATCATAAGAAGATCGGTATTATGTATTTAATCTCTGCGCTCCTCATGCTTTTCCGTGGTGGGGTAGATGCGATTATGATGAGAGCACAAACAGCTGTACCTGAAAATACGCTGCTTGATGCACAGCATTACAATGAAGTATTTACTACCCATGGGGTGGTCATGATCATTTTTATGGCGATGCCATTTATTTATGCCCTAATGAACTTCGTTGTTCCTTTACAAATTGGTGCTCGTGACGTAGCATTCCCGCGTCTAAATGCACTAAGCTTCTGGTTATTCTTTATGGGTGCGATGTTATTCAACATTTCCTTCGTCATCGGGGGATCTCCTGATGCAGGTTGGACTTCTTATTTCCCACTTGCAGGAAATGATTTCAGTCAATCTGTAGGAACGAACTATTATATGATAGCGATACAGATTGCAGGGATCGGTACATTGATTTCGGGGATTAACTTTATGACGACTATTTTAAAAATGAGAGCACCGGGCATGACCTTAATGAAGATGCCTATGTTCACATGGACTGCTTTTATTGCGAACGTTATCGTTGTATTCGCGTTCCCAGTACTAACAGTTGCACTACTACTCGGAACAATGGATCGACTATTTGGAGCAAACTTCTTTACAACGACAAATGGCGGAATGGATATGCTTTGGGCAAACCTATTCTGGGTTTGGGGACATCCAGAGGTTTATATATTAATTTTACCGGCATTCGGAGTTTACAGTGAAGTTATTTCCACTTTTGCACGTAGAAATCTATATGGATACAAATCAATGGTTGCTTCCATTGTAATCATCTCGTTTTTATCATTCCTAGTTTGGACACACCATTTCTTTACAATGGGGCAGGGACCATTAACGAATAGTATTTTCTCGATTACGACAATGGCGATTGCGATTCCGACTGGAATTAAAATTTTCAACTGGATATTAACGATGTATAAAGGGAAAATTGAATTTACCGTTCCAATGCTTTATTCTGTTGGATTTATTCCGATCTTTACAATCGGTGGGGTAACTGGGGTTATGTTAGGGATGGCAAGTGCCGACTATCAATACCATAATACGATGTTCTTAGTCGCTCACTTCCACTATACAATTATTCCTGGTGTCGTATTTGCGATGCTTGCAGGTCTCACATACTGGTGGCCAAAAATGTTCGGATTCATGCTGAGTGAAAGAATTGGTAAATGGGCATTCTGGTTTATCGCGATCAGCTTTAACGTAACATTCTTCCCGATGTTCTTCACGGGCTTAGACGGGCAGGCACGCCGTATGTACACTTACTCTGAAGAAGCTGGCTTTGGACCACTAAACTTACTATCATTTGCCGGGGCAATTGGACTTGCAATTGGCTTCGCGTTAATTGTCTATAATGTTTATTACAGCACACGCTATGCTTCAAGAGATATCAGTTCGGATCCATGGAATGCTCGTACACTTGAATGGGCTACACATACTCCGGTTCCAGCCTATAACTTTGCTGTGACACCGGAAGTAAATTCAATTGAACCATTCTGGGATCATAAGAAAAAAGGTAAATCAATTTTTAAAGATAAAATTGAAAAAATTCATATGCCAAATAGCAGTGGTGTTCCGTTTATTATGAG
>NZ_JBALOZ010000430.1:242-2278 GCF_036965125.1 Bacillus sp. JJ1503 | reverse complement strand
ACAATCGGTATTTTTGCTTGTATGGCTTATAATTCATTTAAACAAGATGATGGGCATTATATTTCCGTTGAAGAAGTTGAAGACACAGAAAAAAAATTGCGAGGTGCTAGCTAATGAAAATAGATCACGCGCTTCCACTTGAATACAGTACTGAGCAAAATCAAATGAATATTTTAGGCTTCTGGATTTTCCTTGGAGCTGAAATTATGCTCTTTGGCACACTTTTTGCAACCTACTTCACATTAGTAGATCGGACAGGAAGCGGGCCATCAGGAGCCGAGATTTTTGAAATTGCACCAGTGCTAATTGAAACATTCGTGCTTTTAACAAGCAGTTTCACGATCGGGCTTGGTGTTCATGCGATGCGCATTGGCCGTAAAAAAGCGATGATGACCTTTTTTGCCATCACACTCATTCTTGGCCTTATCTTCTTAGGCGTTGAGATTTATGAATTCGTACACTATGTTCACATTGGAGCAGGTCTGCAAACGAGTGCCTTTACTGCGGCCTTATTAACAACATTAGGAACACATGGAGCGCACGTTACGCTTGGTTTATTCTGGGGATTATTCATTATCCTGCAAGTTAAAAAACAAGGCTTGACTCCTAAAACAACGAATAAAGCGTTTATCTTTTCACTTTACTGGCATTTCCTAGACGTTGTTTGGATTTTCATCTTTAGCTTCGTCTACTTGAAAGGATTGATGTAAACATGAGCGAATTATTCCCGCGCAAACAAGTCATTGGTTTTGTATTTTCGTTGGTTCTCACTGTTGTGGCACTTGCTGTTTACTTCTTTGATTTATCATTTGCAATGGGTATGACCATTCTTTTAGTAACAGCATTCGTGCAAGCAGGCGTTCAGCTCGTTGTATTTATGCATGCTGGTGAAACAGCAGACAAAGGTTCAATTTATACGAATATTTATTATGCATTTGCTATCGCATTAGTTACCGTTTTCGGTACATTACTAATTTTGATCTGGGATATGGCATAATACATCTAAAGGAGCGTCTATTTTGGCGCTCCTTTTATATTTTATTTTCAAAGTCTATGACTGATTTATAACTAATTAATAAACCTTGATCCCTTTATCTGTTTTCTCATTCATCTCTTCTGTAGCAACGAAAAATACCCCAATAAGGAAGATAAAGATAGCCCCCATTACAGTTCCAATACCAACGCCTGTTAGTATGCTGTAATCGCTTACAAAGAAACCGTATAGAAAAATGGCGATACCAATAGCAAGGACTGTGTACCCAACAGACTTTGTAGCATTAAGTATTTTTAACTTAGATTCCATTTAATTCATCCCCCTTTTTCATTTATTATTCATTTTGTTCACAAAATTGTCAAATATTTTTTCGGTAAAGAGAAGAAACTATGAGATGAAGGGACAGACAGTTAGCCCCTGTCCATATGCCCATCTTTTTATTTAAATCCTATTTTTCCCATTTGGCCTTCAATTTGTTTTATTTCATCTTTTGAATTTCCAACTAAAATGCTTGATAAATAGATAGGGTTGTCCGGGTTTTGTATGGTCGGATTGTAAATACAGAGGGGTATTAACATTTTTCCACTTACCATGGGCTTGACTGATTTCTTGAATTTATCAAAACCCAGATTTGTTTTCCATTTACGAAGTTTCAATACTTTTACACTTAGAGAAGTCATAATCTGTTCCATAAATAGTAAAGCTCCCGTAGAACCATTTTGTCTAAAATTCAAATCTATGACAAAGATACGGTTATCCTCGGTTATAACGATATCGAACCCGGCTACACCCCAATAGCCAAGAGAAACCGCTTTTTCCATGATTTCCTTGCCTATTTGGATTACAGCGTCCGGAGGTTGATCATCTGCATCTATCCAATTACCACTGTATTTTCCCTCATCACTAATAATCTGTTCAGCAGAACCAAGGTATATCATTTTACCTTTATGAGTTTGAACGAACTGAACACAATAATTTTTTTTAATAGAAAGAAATTTTTCAATAATAATAGATTGGCAGGATTTAAAAATCTGCGTTGCTT
>NZ_JBALOZ010000430.1:0-174 GCF_036965125.1 Bacillus sp. JJ1503 | reverse complement strand
GTTTTTACATATGACTATATCAAACCCGCCGCCGCTTGGTTGGTCTGTAACTGCTTTTACAACGAACGGAAACTCAAAAGAAATTTTATCATTAATGGTTAACTTAGAAATAGGTAGAATTATCCGATCAGGAACATACTGTTTCGGAACTAACTCTCCTAAGTACCTTTTATT
>NZ_JBALOZ010000429.1:4742-4970 GCF_036965125.1 Bacillus sp. JJ1503 | reverse complement strand
TTAGCGCTACAGTAACTACTCCAGTACCTGGACAAGCTGTCACCATTACTGCTACCTCGGCTGCAGTGGATGGACTTCCTTCCGTATCCCAGAGTGCAACTTTTACTTGCTCACTATAACAACAAAAAGAGGCTTATACAGCCTCTTTCAGACTGTAGACAAACTCTAAGAAATTCGAGATTCTCTACAGTCTTTTTTCATTTATAATAAATATTAAGAGAAAAGAGA
>NZ_JBALOZ010000429.1:0-4667 GCF_036965125.1 Bacillus sp. JJ1503 | reverse complement strand
AGAAACAATAATACTGAAAGAGACCAATTAGAAGTGATCGCAATTGACCAACTTGTACCAGAAGATCATTTAGTTCGTAAAATTGAAGCAGCTATTGATTTCTCTTTCATTTATCCATTAGTTGAAAATCTCTATTCAACACTAGGTCGTCCGAGTGTTTATCCTGCAGTATGTATTTGGTATTCGTTTTATGCGACAAACCATTAAAGAAATTGAAACAAACGTAGCTTATGTTAGTTCCTAGGCTTTGGTTTTTATACAGAGGTTCCTCACTTCTCTACCTTTGGTAAGAATTATGAACGTCGTTATAAAGAAACCGATTTATTTGAACAAATCTTCTACCGAATTTTAATAGAGATTACAGACAAGGACCTATTGAGCGCAAATCATGTATTTATTGATTCAACTCATGTTAAGGCTAGTGCTAATAAACGTAAATTTGAAAAGAAAATCGTAAGAAAAGAAGCTCGAGCTTACGATCGAAGCTTCAGGCTGAATTAAATCAAGACCGTGTAGATAATAGAAAGAAACCTTAACTGTGGCAGCTAAAGCAGCCTATAAGACTCCTGCGATCTGCAACTTTCTTTTAGAAAATGGGATTACGCCTGCACTTCCTTATACTAGACCAAAAACAAAGGAAGGCTTTATGCGTAAACATGAATATGTTTATGATGAGCACTATGACTGCTATATCTGTCAGCAAGGAGAGATATTATCGTAAAGAATCAATTGAACGGGTCTTTGCGGATGCAAAAGAAAAGCATGGAATGCGGTGGACAACCTTAATGGGAATAAAAAAATTGTCCATGCAGGCGATGCTTACTATTGCTTCAATAAATCTTAAGAAATTAGCCAATTGGACTTGAATCAGTCCAGAAATGTCTTAAAATATCAGATCAATAGATAGTCAAACTCTATTTCTTATTGATTTTTGATGAAAAATAAAAAGGCATTTGGGAATAAGAGCATTCCCAAATGCCTTTTGTCGTCAATCTGAAGCTATTCACCAGCGCGAATAGCTTTTCCTAATATTTTCTAACTAAAAACATTTTCAACAAATATTTGGACAATGAGTGCCGCTGTTACAATCCTTAAAATCGGTTTTACGTATTGTGGTTTCAATTTTTCAGCAATCCTGACACCAATTTGTGCACCTGAAAGAGATCCTAATAGCAGCGCCAATGTAACCGGCCAAATGACTTTTCCAGTGGCGATATAGGTAATGGCTGCCCCAAAACAACTTGAAAAAGTTGCAAGGCGGACCAGTCCGACTGCACGAATATAAGCGATATTTAAATAGCCAAATAAATAAAGCATCATTGTCCCTTGACCAGGTCCAAATAGACCATCATAAATTCCAATACTGTAAAGTCCCGGCGCACTTATTTTGTTGAATTTTAAAGGCTTCTCACCGGTAAAATTCCCTTTTCCTATAAATGAAACGATTAAAGCAAATATTAGGAGAACAATCGCAACAATATACATGTTTTTTCCTGAAATCCATGATGCAATAGAACCCCCAGTGATTCCGCCGCTAATACTGACTGGAATGATCCAATAGCATTCCTTTAGGGAGATTTCCTTCTTTTTAAGCAAGTAGAAAAAGCTTGAAAACGAACTAACGGTATTTGATACTTTATTAGCCGCAATCGCCGAATGAACAGGGATCCCCATAATCAACATGGCTGGCAGGTTGATTAATCCTCCGCCCCCTGCCAATGTCCCTAATGTCGTAGCACATATTCCAATAAAAAACAGAATAACATATTCCATCATTTACCACCCCTTTATTAAGTATATGATCAAATTCTCGATAAATAAATTTAAAGTTATTTATGAAAGTTAATAAGGATTACTTATCATAGAAATATACTTAATAAAGCGGCATGTGCAATTAAATTTGATTTCATGGAACATATGTTCTATGATGAATTTATAAAGGGATGGGGGAAATTACAATGAGGCCAATTCTTTCAAAAGATATAAGTATTCAAGCTTTTAGTGATTATTATTGGCTAAAAGAAGAGCTACAAGTCTTCTGTAGAGAACATCAATTAAGTGCATCAGGCTCAAAGCTAGAGATTGCTGACAGAATCGAAACTTTTCTTCAAACAGGAGAAATAAAAAAACCTCCAAAGCAAAAAAAAGGTCATATGAAAGCTGAAACAGAAACCCTATTAAGTCTTGATACGGTTATCAAAGAAAATCATCGATGCAGTCAACATGTTAGAGCCTTTTTTAAGACTGTCATAGGTCCCAAATTTCATTTTTCTACATTTATACAAAACTATTTTAAAAATAATATCGGGAAGACTTATCGTGATGTAGTAGATGCTTGGCATGAAGAAGAAGCACGTAAAAAAGTTCCATCCTATAAGAAAAAAATCGCTCCTCAGTTCGAATACAATCAGTTTGTTCATGACTTTTTCGCTGATCCAAAGAACGGAGGAAAAAGTCGTCAAGAAGCGATTGAAGCGTGGAACCATATAAAAAAACTGCCTGGGAGCAATAAATATACTCCTTTTTAATGATAAAAAGGATTATCTTATATTATTTAATTCCTTATTGATTAAACATTGGGTTTAACCGTACATCCTGCCATATCTCCATTTGCTCAAACATCCCTGCTAATTGTAGCAGTAAATCTTCCCTGCCTCTTGCTGCCATCACCTGTACTCCAATTGGCAAGCCATCCTTAGTTAGGTGTAGAGGCATGGACATAGCTGGCTGTCCAGTAAGGTTTGCAAGCTGGGTAAAAGGTGTTCGCATAAGGTTTTCCTCAGCAAGTTTATCTACAATCCCTACTTTCTTCAATAACCCGCCAGCACCTAATCTTCCTGCGATGTTTATTAATAGTTTTTCAGAAGATGTGGGATCTAGCTCACCAATTTTTGCTGGCGGAAAGGCTGTAGTTGGGGTTATATATAAATCATAAGTTTCATGAAAGACTTCCATTTTGTAAGCAGCCACATCCCATTCTCTTAAACTAAGGACAAATTCTTCCGCAGTTGTAGCTTTACCTAGCAGTCCTAATAACCATGTAGTTGGTTCAACATCTTGAATTGTCGCTTTTCTTCCAAGGATTTCTTCTAGGGAAGATATGATTGCGGCCGTTTCACTAAAATACATGGTTAAATAGCTTTTGGCGATTTTCTTTCCATCAACGGGAGCATCAATTTCTTCTATTCTATGTCCCATTGATTCAAGTGCTTTAACAGCTTTCCAAACCGCCTCTTTACAGTCAGCGTGGACTCTAGTTCCAATGGGTGACTGAACCGAAAATGCAATGCGAAGCTGTTGATCTATAGGTGTTTGTGCGGCTTGAAGATAATTCCCGCTAAATGGCGGCGCATGGAAAGCGGCAGTTTTTTCATATATTGATAACTCATCCAACATAGCTGCACTATCCCTTACCGATCGGGTTAATACATGCTCTACTGAGGCTCCCTGCCAGCTCCTTCCCATTTTTGGCCCCACCGGTGTTCTTCCCCTTGTTGGTTTTAACCCAAATAATCCGCAATAAGCAGCTGGAATCCGAATAGATCCACCCCCATCATTTGCACCGGCAATGGGGACCATTCCTGAAGCAACTGCCGCACCTGATCCCCCGCTAGAACCGCCCGGAGTAAAGTTCTCATTCCATGGATTCCGTGTGGCTCCATAATGCACGGGTTCGGTTACTGCCACCAATGCAAACTCAGGAACATTCGTTTGACCCAAAAATACAGCTCCTGTTTTTCTTAATTGTGATACATACAACGAGTCCATTTCAGCTCGATAGCCTTCGAAAGCTTTTGAACCTAATGTAATAGGCTCTCCTTTAATTTCTTGACTAATATCCTTTAACAGCATTGGGACACCCGCAAACAAACCGATTTGCTCTCTGTCCGCATCTTTCCGAGCTTGTTCATACATATTATGAATAACCGCATTGGCCTTCGGATTTAAGGAGTCTATCGTTCGAATCGCCTCCTCCACCACCTCAATCTGCTTTACCTCTTTTTTCTTTACGAGCTCCGCCAAACCAAGTCCATCATAATCTTTATATTTGAACCCTAACATACTAATTCCCCCCTTTGGATATTACTCAGTCAGTTCTGTATTATTTGTCCAAATAAATGCATTAACTGCATGTGTTAAGGCATCTATTCCAGTTGTTGGAGTCAAATGAGGCGGCAAATTGATATTTAATAATGGATCCATAACTGATAATGCGGAACTAAAGGCATATCATTAATTGCATATTTTTCACTCGTTCTACTGCCTGTTCCGACAGACGCATCTGTTACTTTCACTCCCTATTCCAGATGTCGTTGGGATTGTAAAAGTGAAAGAAATGGTTTTTCGAACTTTCAACAATTCACCATTCATTTGAGGAATTGTTTTATCAGGTCTTGCTATAAGAGCCACCACCACTTTAGTCATATAATTCTTATTATTTATGTGTATTTCCTTTATTCTAGAACAATCTGCTTATTTGGTTTGACTCAGGTGCAAATGGAGACCGAATAATACAATTTCAACAGTTAGTGGACAACTTTCAGCACTTTTCCATAAACCAGTCCATTAAACCTGGGTTCTGGACAGCTTTCGGCGCTTTTCCCAAAACCTGTCCAGCAAAACTGAGTTAGTGGACAGCTTTCAGCGATTTTCCAAAAACCTGTCCA
>NZ_JBALOZ010000428.1:0-4065 GCF_036965125.1 Bacillus sp. JJ1503 | reverse complement strand
GGAATAAGCATTTGTATTTATGCAGTGGATGATTTTTGGAATGGAGACTTGACCACGACCAATTTTGTTTTTTCAATTATTTTAGGCTGTTCATTAACCTACTCATTTCTTAAAACTGGATCCGTGTGGGCTAATACAGGAATTCACTTTGGGCTAAATGTGGCATATGGAATCATCTATGGGCTCTCTGGAGAATATGGAGGTGGGCTAATTCTTACTGTCAAAGGGGAAATTAACCCGGTACTAAATAATTTTATCGTATTAGCAGCGGCGACAATCATGTTTTTGGCAGTATTTTTATATTATCGAAATAAAAGTAATGAGAATATTAGATTTGTTGGGGTGGAACGGCACGACCGAGATGCTAGACAAATTACCTAAGATCAACGAAAGGAAATTTCAAATGAATATTCGAAACAAATGGAACATGAAACATCAGGAGCGCATTAAACATTTAAGGACATCTGCCTTGAATCCAAGGTTAGAGAAGATGTCTGACTATCTTCTTGGAGGCACTGCTCTCGATCTTGCATGTGGTCTTGGGGGAAACAGTTTGTTCCTTGCGAGAATGAACTATCAAGTTCAGGCTATTGACATTTCAGATGTTGCCATTCATTTTGTTAATGAACAAGCTGCAAAAGATCATCTTCACATCGAAACACGTATTGGAGATCTTACAGAATCGCTTGATCAGAATTGGTTGAAGGAACCATTTGATCTAATCGTCATTACATATTATCTGGATCGCAAACTGTTTCCGGTTGTAAAGAACCTTATAAAAAAGGATGGGTATTTCTTCATGGAAACATACTTCCAATCACAGCAAAACGAAAAAAAGCAAGTCTCTGACCAATATAAATTACAGCCAAACGAGTTAATAAAAGAGTTTAGAGATTGGGGCATTCTTTATTTTGAAGAAAATGAACAAGAGGGGAGGCAAACAATTTTTTGTCGGAAAGGGTAATTATTATCCATATACCGACAAACCTCTACAGGATTCTGTTATAATGGGCAGGAATAAAAGAAGGAGGTGAAAAACATGGAAAAAACACTTCAATTGATTTTGAATAAACTTGATAATTTGGATCAAAAGGTAACAAATTTAGATCAAAAAGTAAACGCCCTGGATCAGAAGGTAAACGTTCTGGATCAAAAGGTAAACGCCCTGGATCAAAAAGTAAACACCCTGGACCAGAAGGTAAACGCCTTGGATCAGAAGGTAATTTCATTAAGTGAAACTGTAGCAGCCACGAATGTAAAAATTTTAGAAACAAATGAAAGAATTGATGCTCTTGAAAAGAAAGTAGACAAGGTTATTGACGAAGTAAAAGAAATCAAAAATTCAATGGCCACAAAACATGATCTGGAATACTATGATCAAATGATTTCTGAGCACTCCAGACAAATTTACAAGTTAAAAAATCATTAAACTGCAGCAAGAATCCTCAATTACTTCATTTAAGGCTATTATTTTTCTAAAATTGTTCAATTTCCTCACTTTAAGAGTTCGCACTATTGAAGAAACGCTTTTGGATTTTTATAAACGTTTTTTGGATGTAGAAAAACTCTTTATTAAAAATGAGTTTTGCCTTGATGTATCCGAAATTATCAGACTTGATAGGCTATTGCAAATTCTACCTCAAACTTCTCTCCAAAAAAAATTATCTTATCTGCATTTGGTCAATAATAAATTTGTATGCAGCTACTCAGTCAACTTTTAATACTGTGATCTATTCCATTTCATTGGAACATCTTTATCCTCACATTTAATAACATTGAAATAGAAGGGATTATGGTATAATGAATAATTAAGAGCAAATTCTATGATTTGCTGAAATTAATTATTCTTTCGCTTTGGAGGCTAACATGGAAGATTTACTTAAATTAAAAGACAAAAATATTGTAGTTATGGGAGTGGCAAATGAACGAAGCATTGCTTGGGGAGTAGCAAAATCTCTTTATCAAGCAGGGGCTAATGTCATTTTTACATATCGGAAAGAACGCTCGCTTGGAAAACTGACAAAACTTCTAAGTGAACAAAACTTAGAAGCGAAATTAATCGTACAATGCGATGTGAACAGTGATGAAAGCATAGCTGAAGCCTTTAATAAAATTGGAGAGGAAGCAGGTACCGTTCATGGAGTGCTCCATTCCGTTGCTTTTGCGCATGCTGAAGATTTAAAGGGAGACTTTATCGATACGACAAGAAGCGGTTATGCTTTTGCCCAAGACACAAGTGCGTACTCGTTAATTGCTGTTGCGAAAGCGGCCAAACCTCTTATGACTGAAGGAGGCACCATCATTGCGATGTCTTATCTTGGTGCAGAGCGTGTGGTTTCTGGATATAATGTGATGGCTATTGCAAAAGCTTCCCTTGAAGCATCAGTGAAATATTTAGCTTCTGAATTAGGAAAAGACAATATCCGTGTCAATGCCATTTCGGCTGGTGCCATTCGTACGCTTGCTGCAAAAGGAGTTCCTTCTTTTAACCAAATCCTACACAAAATTGAAGAGACAGCACCTCTGAAAAGAAATGTTACGCAAGAGGAAGTTGGGGATATGACACTTGCCTTAATGAGCCATCTTTCAAGAGGGGTTACGGGTGAAATTGTTTATGTAGATGCAGGATATAATATTATGGGATAACATAAATAAAGGGAGATTCTCTTTGGTCAAGATGACAAATCAGAATCTCCTTTTTTACTTTGAGTTTATAAGACAAGATGTAAAGAATTCTCTTGCTGATTATTAAAATTAAATGTATAATCGATTCAAGAACATATGTTCTAAATTGAATTTAGATTTATTGTTAATATAAGCTTAATGAAACAGGTGGAAAAAATTGAACGGTACATCACATACAGTCATCGGAGCAGCAACCGGTTTTTTGACAGCTAATTTGCTGCAAACAGATCCAACAGGAACTATTTTATTAGTTGGGATAGGGGCAATTTCAGGATTAATGCCGGATATCGATATTGACGGGAAGCTAAGTAATAAAATCACAATTTCACATAAGATTATAAGAACAGCTGCTCAATTCATAGCTATACTGTTGATTTTATATAGTTATTTTACTGGTTCAGGAATGAATAATTGGATAGGTATTGGGGCAGGAATGCTTATATTCATCATATCCTCGTTTATCACACAAAGAAGGATGCTGACAATTACAGGAATTGGTGTCTTATTTGGAGGTTTCTCACTTCAAGAAAATTGGTTATGGCTGTTAGGTATTTATATTATCGCAGCTTCATTTGTTCCTCATAGAAGCTATACCCATTCATTATTAGGTATTCTCTTTTTTGCATACATATCCATTCAGTTCGAAATAGCAATTGGGTACGAAGGTGTATTTATTACCTGCCTAATGGGCTATGTAAGTCATTTAATTGCCGACATGAAGATACTGCCCTTTAACAAAAGAGGGGTTAAATTCTTTTTGCCATTTTCCAAGAAGGAGTTTTAGGTGAAAATGGGTAAGTAGAAACTTTTCAATTATTGGAGTTGAAGAGATTGAGAAGTTCTTTACCAAATCTATATGATTTTTTCATGAGCCCTTTAGAAAGATGGAGGTTTCAAGGGATTCGTAGGGAATTGCTTAATAGAGCGACCGGGAAGGTGTTAGAACTTGGTTCAGGGACGGGCGTCAATTTTAAACTCTATGAACATGCAGATAAAGTCATCGCGATTGAGCCAAGTCAAAAGATGATTAATCGTTCTAGACCAAGACTTCAAAGTGCTGTTGTACCAATTGAAATTCTAAAGGTAAGTAGCGAGCAGCTGCCATTCGAAAGTCATACTTTTGATACAGTAGTGGCGACTTTGGTTTTTTGTACAATACAAAATCCAGAAAAAGCGCTGAGTGAAATTAATAGAGTTTGTAAACCAGGCGGAAGAATTCTCTTATTCGAACATGTCATTATGGAAAACAGCTTTCTATCTATGCTGCAGAATTGGTTAACTCCTGCATGGAAGAGAATTTGTGACGGATGCTGTTTGAATCGGGATACTTATGGGCTAGTCATTCAGCATGGTCTTACAATAATAAATATTGAAAAGCAT
>NZ_JBALOZ010000427.1:1095-8834 GCF_036965125.1 Bacillus sp. JJ1503 | reverse complement strand
CCTCCCCAGCATACACAGGGAATCCCTCCGCTTCGCCATAGGATGAAGTATGTAAGGCCTGAACCATTGTTACATGTACATCATCTAGCGAAGCGCTCCCGCTGAAATTAATCGGAAAAACATTTTTCATTCCCTTTTGAAGAAGAATCATGGCTAAATCATACTGTGCAACAATCATGATATCTGGTTTATATTGAATAAATTTAGATAAACCGCTCGTATGATCTAAATGGCCATGAGTCAAAAAAACAGCATCTATTGATTTGTAAAAATCAGCATGATCTAACTCCTTTGCAAAACCAGGATTCATATCGAAAAACGGATCAATCAGATAATTTTTTCCTGTTTTGCTTTTTAATACATACATCGCATGACCTAAACGCCATATTTTCATATATTGCCTCCTCGTAAAGCGGATTATTATCTTCTATGAATAAACTTATGAAGACTGAAAGATATTGATGTATCTTTTGCTCATTCTCCAAAAAAGAACATAATAATTTCCAATTCCTCTTAATCTCCCTATCCATAAAAAAATTACGTTTTTGCTGTCCTTTTATATTTACTTGTTTGTTCCTTAAGATAGGACCCATAGGGAATAAAAAGAGGAAAAATGTTCTGTCTCATCACAAAACGAGTATACATGCTATATAAGCGATTGTAACCAGAAGGTCTTAGGTACAAGCTTTTACTTCTATGGTAGTTGCTGAATCTTGCAATATTGGATTCATCCTAGGTTGAAAGAAAGAGAGGTCCCTAGTGGATCACTTCTCCCCCTCTCTGTTTACTCCAGCCCTTATAACATTTTGAGCTTTGTTGGCTGCTTGGACATCCTATTGCCTTGCGCAGTCATCTTATTCTCCCTGCATGGTTCAGATACATTTCATTTTTACTCGAAACATTGATGACTTCACACGAAGAATTGTAAATCTAGCAGGCTATGACATCAAAATTTGGTGACTATCCCCAAGTCCGTTAAAGAAATGGGGGATAGTCACCTTTCTTTGAAGAATTATCCAGTATTGGAAATGATTTTTCCGGTTAGGCAGAAAAAAACAAAGGCAAATACGGTCGGTGAATTCGGAAAATATTGATAATAACGACTTTGGAGTTTTGGCACTAAACTTGCAACGTAAAAGGTGAGAACGATGCACAGGAAATGGGGGAAATTTCATTGGATGTAGGTTTTATTACAAGAAAAATGGCAAATGATTTAAATCCGTTGAATCAAAGAAAAATAGCGATACGGGAAGAAACGGGAAACTCATGGACGTATTCGGATCTGCACCATATATCAAACGCTTATGCAAATAAGCTATGCGAAATAGGTGTACGAAAAGGAGACCGTGTTGGTATTTTGCTTTATAACTGTCTCGAATATTTCGGACTCTATTTTGCTATTGCAAAAATTGGAGCTGTTGCCGTTAGGCTTAATTTTCGGCTTTCAAGTGCCGAGCTTGAATATGCATTAAATGATTCGCAGACGAAAATATTATGCTTTCATTCAAACTTATCCCAAAAGCTGGAATCGGTTCTTCATCAAGTTTCTGTTGAGCATTTTATTTGTCTAGAAAATAGTAAAAAAGTGATTCCAAGTTGGTCTAAGCCTTGGAGTATTTTAACAAGCGGTTCAGCAGATGAAGTCGAAGTCATTCACATAAAGCAAAATGATCCAGTTATGCTGATGTATACATCAGGGACAACCGGCAGACCTAAAGGTGCAATTTGGACCCATGATACAACATTCTGGTTTTCAGCTATACAGGTATTAAAATGGAAGTTTACTGGGGAAGAAATTGGCATGACGACTGGACCTCTCTATCATGTTGGAGCGATGGAAGATATTGCACTTCCCATCTTGATGATGGGCGGATCTGTCATCATTACTAAAAGCCAAGGCTTCGAGATTGGAAGAATTCTTTCTGTAATTGAACGCGAAAATGTAACTGATTGCTTTTTATTCCCATTTATGATTTATGAGATGCTAAATTATCCTGAGTTGGATAAGTATCAGCTAAAGTCGTTAAAAACGATTTATTCCGGCGGTGACCCGTTAATGCCATGGGCACTTGAACAGTTAAATAAGAAGTTTCCGCATCTTGGGGTTGTTCAAGTTTACGGTTTAACTGAAGGTCAGCCAATTGCGGCTGCGCTCGATTCAGAGGATGCTTTTACGAAAGGCCATACAGTTGGAAAGCCAATGCCTCTTACAGAAATTAATATTATTGATGATAATGGAATGCCTCTTCCTATTGGAGAAATTGGAGAAATTGCAATTAAAAGTCCGGGCGTTTCAGAGGGGTATTGGAGGAAGCCGGATGCAACAATGGAAACATTTGTGAATGGTTGGTGTAAAACAGGAGATTTGGGAGTATTCGATCAAGATGGTTATCTATCAATTGTAGGCAGAAAAAAGGACATGATTCGAAGCGGCGGTGAAAACATTTATGCTGCGGAGATTGAAGATATAATATATCGGCATCAGGATGTGAAGGAAGTTTCTATAATTGGCATTCCTGACCCGAAATATATAGAAGCTGTATGCGCTGTTATTATTAAGAAAGAAGGGTCAAATCTTACAGAAGAGGATGTAATTGATTTCTGTAAACAATACTTGGCAAGCTATAAGAAGCCTAGAGAAGTAAGATTTGTTGATGAAATACCTCGTACTCCATCCGGAAAGGTGCAAAAGTATATTTTACGAAATCAGTTTAGCTGAGTGAGTTAAATAATCCCTCTCTTTAAAGGAATTTACAATCTAAATGGCAGTTAAATTCTATCTAATCAGAAAGTTGAGGAGAAATCCGATGAATAAGGTTCAAGTAGTTTCATGGTCGAAGCAGGGCCAAATCGCAAAAATTGTGATCGATAATCCGCCTGTAAACGTACTTAGTGCTGGCGTTTTAGAACAATTGAATCTTGTGATTGATGAAATTGAAAGTGATTCTGAAATTAAAGCTGTGATTATTACCGGTGAAGGCGATAAAGCTTTTGTAGCTGGAGGAGATATTAAGGGATTCCCGGAATGGATGGGAAAAGGAATGGAGGAAGCGAAGCAAAAGTCACTTTGGCTTCAGGAACCACTTAACAAAATTGAAAGTTTGTCACGGCCAACGATTGTTGCCATAAACGGGGTGGCATTAGGCGGAGGATGTGAACTTGCTTTATGCTGTGATATTCGAATAGCAGAGGAACAAATCAAGATTGGTCTTCCCGAAATTAAATTAGGTTTATTCCCAGGTGCTGGAGGCACACAAAGGCTTCCGCGCCTAGTTGGCAAAGCGAAAGCAAAAGAAATGATTTTCACTGGTGAGCCTTTAACTGCAGAAGAAGCCAAAGAAATCGGGCTAGTCAATCACGTCGTTCCTAGAGGGAAATCTTTTGAAAAGGCGCTGGAGCTCGCAAAGTCTATTAGCAGCTTTTCTTTACCTGCTCTTACTTTTGCTAAACGTTCTATTGACATTGGCTGCGAACAACCGCTTCATGAAGGCTTAGTTACGGAAGCTGAAAATTTTGGTCATGTTTTTCAAACAAACGATGTAAAAGAAGGCGTTGAAGCGTTTATCCAAAAAAGGGAACCTAAATTTACCAATAACTAAACTAAATATGTCGAAGAGCAACTGAATGTTTATCCTTTTCAC
Source organism: Bacillus sp. JJ1503 (assembly GCF_036965125.1). NCBI lineage: Bacteria > Bacillati > Bacillota > Bacilli > Caryophanales > Bacillaceae > Bacillus > Bacillus sp. JJ1503. The sequence continues at coordinate 5,193 of NZ_JBALOZ010000427.1, read as the reverse complement.
GAAGCGAAGTCCAGCGGAAGATGCATGCCATAGGAGATCTGAACCCAAAAAGTTAGACAATTATTTAGGCTGCTACTTGGGTATGAGTACGGTATTCATTTATGTGCCTATGACCTTTAGGTAGTAATAGGTCATAGGCATAAGCTTTTGGAGCCCACTTTATATAAAAAAGCTACTTATGGATGGCTTTGAATCCTTAATAGGAGACAATTTACATATTTTCTCAAAAAACGTAGTGACAGACAATACAACAATGTGATATTATGTTTATAACAATTAACAAAATGTTAATTATAATACAATAAAGGTGATTAGAAGATGAGCGAGGAATTGTTAAATTATGATGTGAGCAAGTATCGAACTCCTGATGGTTATACGAGTGATATTGCTGTTTTTACTATTATTTCTACTGAATTGGGTCCATATAAACCCCCACAAAAAACTTTAAAAATCATGCTCATTAAACGAGCAGGGAAAACAAAGGAAGGTGACCTCAATATAGAAGCGGGGAAATGGGCATTGCCAGGTGGGTTTATTAAACCGGAGGAAACCGCATATGATGCAGCTGTTAGAGAGTTAAGAGAAGAAACAGGAGTCACAGGGTTAAGAATCAAGCATTTTGGCGTATACGATCAATTTGGCCGTGATAGGCGGGGATGGATTATTTCAAATGCCCATTATGCAATTGTACCAGAAAATAAGCTCGTCAAAAGGAGAGCAGCAGATGATGCAGCAGAGGTAGAGCTATTTTCGATGGACGAAGTGTTTCAGCTCGAGTTGGCTTTTGACCACAGGCAAATTATTGAGGAAGCTTTATGGTTTATCAAAAAAGATATGTCCTTAACAACGGTGGCGAAAAACTTCTTGCCAAAGCAATTTGTCCTTTCAGAACTGCAAGGGGTTTTGTTAACCGTCATGGATGAGCCTTGGCTTAAACTTGATTCTCAATTTTTTCGGAAAGCCCCAACCTTACCTTTTATCGAAAAAGTCATAAAGGATGGAGAACCGCAAAAAACAAATCGCTGGTCGAAAAATAAAGCACAGCTGTATCGATTTAATGATTACGAGCCGTATGTATCGATATATAATGCAAAATATTAATTTTTTTACACTTTATAATTAACAGTATGTTAATTGATAATTAGTAAGGAGTGATGAAAAATGTCAATTTGGAAAGATTGGACCATTTTTGAAAGGTTATGGCTTCTAACCTTTACGCTTATTAATATTTACTTGTTTTTTGCCTGGGATGATTCAATTCTAGGATTGATTACGTCCATTTCTGGAATGCTTTGTGTTGTTTTAGTCGCGAAAGGGAAAGTGAGTAATTTTTATTTTGGCATTATCCAAACAGGAACCTATGCCTATATCTCGTACGGTTACGGCCTATATGGTGAGGTAATGCTCAATGCCCTGTTTTATTTTCCGCTTCAGTTTGTTGGGATCTATCTATGGAAGAAGCATACAACTAACAACAAGGTAAAAGGAGAAGATATTCAAATCAACACTTTAACGAAAAAAGGCTGGATCACCACGATGACATCCTTTCTGATTGTCTTTGTTCTGTATGCGCTGCTTTTACAAAAAATCGGAGGAAATGTGGTGTGGATTGATTCTGCAACCACGATATTATCCGTCATTGCCCAAATCCTCATGTTAAAAAGATACACGCAGCAATGGTTATTTTGGATCGGGGTGAATGTGTTATCAATTGTACTTTGGGTGAAGGCATTGATCTTACAAGGTGGCAACGATGTGTCGATGCTTGTCATGTGGTCGGCCTTTCTAATCAATAGCATATATGGTTATTACAATTGGACGAAAGTATATAAAAAACAGAAGGGAGAAGTGATGTAAATGAAAAAGGTTGGATTTTTTGGAGGAAAGTTTTTGCCTATGCATCAAGGGCATGTGTATGCAATTGTCAAAGCTTCTACGATGGTGGATGAATTATACGTTGTCCTTTCTCATAGTGAAAAGAGGGATCGGGAATTATGTGATGGAAGCAAGCTATCCTACATTCCAGCTCAGATTAGGCTGCGATGGCTCTCACAATTAACAAGGGAAATGGAAAATGTCAAAGTTGTAGAAGTGGAGGATAAAGACGGCAACGAGGATTATAACTGGAAAGAAGGCTCTTTGAAAATACGACATGCGATTGGGAAAGAAATCGATGTTGTCTTTAGCTCCGAAATCGAATACGAACCAATTTTTATAGAATTATATCCTGAAGCGAAACACATCCTGATTGATGAAAAAAGAGACCAGGTGGAGATTTCTGCTACCAAGATTCGGGAAAAAGGGATCTTTGAATATTGGGATTACATTCCCGAGGTGGTAAAACCGTATTTTATTAAAAAGGTAGTCATTTTAGGGACTGAAAGCTGTGGGAAATCCACTCTCACTAGAAATCTAGCACTCATTTATAACACAACCTATGTTAATGAATACGGAAGAGATTATTGTGATTACTTAGGAGGCTGTGACGGGATCATTATTGTGGAAGATTACCCTATGATTGCGTATGGCCATAAACTTAAAGAATATGAAGCTATTAAAAATGCCAATAAAATCGTCTTTATCGACACCGAAGCTGCGGTTACTCAATTTTACTCTGAGCTGTACAATCAAAAACACCAAACAGTCTTAAATGAAATTGCTCGAATTCAAAAATATGATTTATGTCTATATTTAGAGCCTGATGTTAAATGGGTCGATGATGGATTAAGAGTGCATGGGGAGCAAAAGGTAAGGGAAGAAAATAATAACCGGTTGAAGGAAATATTGGAGGAGAATGGGATTGAGTTTGTGAGTATTAGCGGGACGTATCAAGAGCGTTTGGGAAAAGCACAGGAGTTGATTGGTAGATTGTTAGAAGGGATATAGAGGGAACTGTACCTTGTCCAAGCTTCAGAAGACGAGAGAGATTGTGTACCAAAAATGAATCTCAATGAAGCTAAAATTTTATCCCTAATTAGTTTAGGTGACGAAGGAACGATCCAAGAAGTTGGAAATTAGATAGAAAAGAAATTTCTAAATAGATGGAAGACATTTGAACTTTTCTATCCAAGTTCTTTTTAGCTGTGTAAAAGAAAACACAGTATTAATTATTTATGACTACCTCAAGAAAAGCTGATTCGTAAACCTCTTCGAATTATGTAAAAAAAAGAAATCACAAATCACTTGTAATAAAGTGGTATAACTGTATGATTTTTTAAATTTTAATTGTACCCACAATTATATACAATAATGTTAATAAGCAACAATGGTTTTAAATATGGAGGTACTTAATGGAGAAGTGGATAGGTAAACGACCTACAATTGGTCAGAAAGCGTTAGTTTCAAAGTATGAAAGATTATTAGTACAAGCACAAAATACAATAATAACTTCTACCGAAAAAGTTCTAAAAGTTATTGAGGCAGAATGTGATAAAAAAAGCGGACGTGAACTAGACGGAGTATTAATATTGACATCAGAATCTATCATTTTCATGTCTAAACGTGAACACATGGTATATAAATACTCACAAATTAGTGATATTGATGTTCGAAATGATGGTAAGGACAAACATGAGTGGCAGATAACTCTTAAAATTGGGCGATCTAAGCGTACATTTGATGATATTAAGAAAAATGATGATAGTCAAGAATTTATTGAAACTCTTGAACAAATGATTGTAAATCAATCTCATGAGATACATACAACTGTTACTCATGACTTTGACTATTTCTTACATTCTGAAAGACTTGCAGATTTACGAACTCGTGGAATCAAAATTACAACATTTCTAATGAAACGAGATGATCTAGGACATACAAAAAATGGCGAGAGACTTCTGCGTGAAAAACATAAATATGCTGCTGAACTCATTGTTGAGGGTTACTACCACGAAAAACAGAAAAAGGGTAACTTTATTGTAATAGATAATGGTGTACTACTATATGAATATAATGATAAGGAACGAAAAGCTCAACAGATTCACATTTGGCCTTTAGTTTTCTTTTCAAATACAGTTATTGACCATTATGCAATTAAAACTGTAATTAGTAATAATGAAGGCAAATTAGTAATGAATAGTTCTGGTAAAAAGTTTACTG
>NZ_JBALOZ010000427.1:743-1067 GCF_036965125.1 Bacillus sp. JJ1503 | reverse complement strand
CTGATATATTATCTACTTCTAATATCCCTTTTAAAATTAAAACAAGAAAATGGCATCAAAAAATACTTGGTTTTCGAAGCGGCAAGTGGTGGAAAAAAACGATTGCGTCACTTGTTTATTTGTTTACATTGCTAATGATTGTTGCAATAGCTTTTGGTGAAGAATCTAAAGAATCTGATAATGTTAAACAAGCTACTGAAGTATCTGATTCTAATACAGATAAGTCAAATGAGGCTTCCCGGATAGCAGAGGAGCAGCGAAAACAAGAAGAAGCTAATCGTTTAGCAGAGGAAAAGCGTAAGCAAGAAGAAGCCGCTCGATTAG
>NZ_JBALOZ010000427.1:0-618 GCF_036965125.1 Bacillus sp. JJ1503 | reverse complement strand
AAGAAGCCGCTCGATTAGTGGAAGAAAAGCTCAAACAAGAAGAAGCTGATCGTTTAGCCCAAGAACAAAAGCAGGTTTTTGTAAATTATAAAAACTGTAGTGAAGCTCGTGCTGCTGGCGCTGCACCAATTTATAAAGGTGAACCAGGGTACGCGAAACATCTTGATCGTGATGGAGATGGAATAGGGTGTGATAGATAATATATTATAGAAAGAAATTACTTTTGTTATATGGGATTTTTCTCCGAATCTTATAAAATAATTGGTGCCTGTTCCCCAGTCTTTAAGTATAGGGAAACAGGCACCTTTCTTCTGATTCAGCTGTCCCCGACCGTATTGAAGGCATTAATCTAACAACACCATCAGGACTCTTCACCGTAATGGTTACGGTTGAAAGAAGTTCTTGTGTCCCGTCTGAAGGCAGGCTGGGAAGGGGATTACTAGTTACACATAATGCAATTCCGTAACAAGTTGGTCTTAAGCCTAAATTTATTCCTCTTTTTTGGTTGAACTAGTAAATAATATGATTAAATAATTAATGTTGTTTAAACAAGAGTGATTAATTGTGGGACAGAGGTACAGGTTCATTGTCATGGCTTCTGTAGAATGAAGGAATAGC
>NZ_JBALOZ010000426.1:0-2469 GCF_036965125.1 Bacillus sp. JJ1503 | reverse complement strand
AAAAAGCGGTTATCAGGGTCATCAATCGGTGACTTTGATGCTCGTTATGCGCAAAAAGTGGCCGACACGGTCATCAATCGATGTCTTTGGGGTTACGAATGTAGTTTCCCTTTTACATTGCCTTTAAAAATAAAGAGAATCCTTCCTATGGCAAAAGGCTTGGAACACGGCGTAATTGTTGATATAATAACATATTGAACCACTGCATTTTTGCAGAAAGGATAGTTGATATGTTGCAATGGTATGTTATGTCCTTGTTTCTATACTTCCCTCAAGATAAATCAGAATATTTTCCTGCTGCCATCAGTTTTACGATTTTCTTTATCTTATGCGTTTTAACCTTCCGATTCATTTTACGGATTTCAAAACGTGAAGCAATCAAGGCAAAGGAACTTGAGGATCGAATTATGAATAACTTGAATAGCACTGAAGAGAAAAATTAGCAGAAGCAGGAAATAACCAAATCTATTTTGATTTGGTTATTTTTTTTTGCTAATTGAATTAAAGATTTGGGTTTAACCTGCCAAATAATTGATTATGAAAAGGGAGATAGGGTGATACTAATGGAAGAATTTGTTTGATAGGAGTTTTTTTAACATGAAAAAGGCTTGGTTATTACTCCCTTTTTTTATTTTAACAGGGTGTGGGGAAGAGACGATCAGAAATCTGGATGTTGAAATGTATAATGCCGTGGGGGACTCCTTAGGAACGATCAAGTTAGAGGAACAGGCAAAAGGGGTCAAACTATCTTTAGATTTAGAGGGTTTGCCTCCAGGTGAGCATGCCATGCATATTCATGATATTGGAAAATGTGAACCCCCAGATTTCAAGTCAGCGGGAAATCATTTTAATCCAGAAGATAAGGAGCACGGTCTGCTTCATCCTAAAGGATCCCACGCTGGTGACCTTCCTAACCTCATTGTAGGGGAGGATGGAAAGGCCAAGGATGAAATTATGGCCCCGCAGGTCTCACTCAAGGAAGGCAAACAATCATTATTAACGAAAGACGGAACCTCTATTGTGATTCATGATGGCAAGGATGATGGCATGACACAGCCAGCTGGTGATTCAGGTGATCGGATTGCATGTGGGCCTATTTCAAAGGATAAGAAGAAGAAATAGAATAAATAAGACCTTTCCGGGTGATGGGAAAGGTCTTTCGTTTTGTTGCTTGTATTTCATCTCTTCTATTTTATCAAAGATGCTTCATAAACTTCCTTTTTCTATTCACTTATCCCTCTTGTTACAAACTAAATAATAAAAAAAATATAACATAGCCTTTTAACAGCTTGATATAAACCATAATGTAAAGAAGTTCCCTTTGCCGTTTTAGATTATGTTATATTTTCTGTATAGAGCATGATAAGCCTTTTTCTAGGAGGGTAAAATATGTCTTATTCGCTAAAGGTTCAAGATTTAATTGATAGAAACCATTTTCAAAAGGCCAAAGTGATCGCTGGTCATGGCGGACTATTGAATACTATTAAGTGGGTTCATATACTGGAATCGAAAGAGATAGGTACCTTCATTAAGGGAAAAGAATTAATATTAACAACGGGAATTCAACTAATATCCGAAGAGACTCTATTTAAATTTTTAGAACAACTGATCACAAAAGAAGCAGCCGCTTTATGTATTGAATTTGGTGAACATATTCAATCTGTTCCAAATAGTGTGATTGAGTTGGCTAATCGGCATAATTTACCGATTATTGTGTTTAATGAAATAGTTCCATTTATTGAAATAACACAGGAAATACATAGTATGTTAATTAATCAACAGTATGAAATGATCAAACGGCTTGAAAATTATTCACAAGAAATAAATAAATTAACATTAAAAATAACCCATTATGAACATATCCTCATGAAGCTTTACAAATATTTAAACATGAACGTTGCATTTATCATTAATGGGCAGCAGCCATTATTTATTCCAAATGAAAAACATCACATATATGAGAACTTAAGGGACCAATACGAACAAAAAGGGGAAGGAAGTCATTTTGCCAAATGTGAAGTAAATATATTGGAGGAAAGTTATGGAGAAGTATGTATTTTCACGAAGAATCGAACAATAAATGAGTTTGAATTATTAATTCTGGATAGAACTGTTACGGCGTTATCGCAATATTTGCTGCGCAGTCTATACATAGAAGAAAAACAAAACATTCACTCCCGGCTATTACTGGAGTCTTGGTTAGATGGAACAGTTGAAGATTCTGTGATTACTAATTTCTTACAGGAACAGGGTTTTCATAATTTATTAGATTGCTCATATTTTGTATTAATCGATCAGATAAAGAATTCAAAAAAAGAATATGATTTAAATTATTATAAATTATACTCTCGCAATATTTTTGAAAATAAAGGGTTCGTATTATTTTTATTAGAAGAAAAGCAAAGGCTGATTTATGTTATTGCAGATATATATGGACATGATATAAAACATCGTATCATAGAATGTATC
>NZ_JBALOZ010000425.1:0-2254 GCF_036965125.1 Bacillus sp. JJ1503 | reverse complement strand
TCCGCGTGAATGCATAGCAACTGATCTAATTCCGCTAATTTTTCCATACCTTTATATAATGTGTAATCATCCACATTTGTGAAATCACCTGGCACATCACTAGTGATATCAGATAAGAAGCATTTAAATGCAAGGACACCCGCATCCGCTAATTCTTTCAGCTTGTCCAGATTTTCTGGTACAAGTCCTCCATAAAAAGCGTAATCAACATAGTTTTGATCAATAGCTGCTTCAAGCTTAAGATCTAAAGCTTCTTTATTGATTGTTGCTGGAAGAGCATTAAGCGGCATTTCAACATAGCTTGTTGTACCGCCAGCCGCTAATGATTTTGATCCTGTTTCAAATCCTTCCCATTCAGTACGACCAGGTTCACTAATATGAACATGTGTATCAATCATTCCTGGCATAACATATTGTCCACTTGCATCGATAACTTCTTTTGCATCATCAGTAATTTGTTGTGCAATGCAAGAGATTTTTTCATCTTTAATTCCGATATCAACTTTGTAAACTCCATCACGTAAAACAACATTCCCATTTTTAATTACTACATCAAAAGTCATCATAATTCCCCTTTCAATTTTCAAAAAGTTATATGGAATAACTAAAAGTTATTTCATCTCATAAAGCTTGCACTAATTTTGAATATGATCCTTAATTTATCTGTTACCTTCATTTAATTTTGGCGTTTTTTCAAACAAAGTCCCTTTAGCATGGGGCCATTCTAGCAATGTATAAATAATAAACGCTGATATAATTCCGATAAACCAAGAAATATCGTAAAGCGGCTTTAGAAATGGTATGAAATTCCCAATCAAACAAATAACACCTGCTATAATCGTTGTTACGATGGCATTTATATTAAACCCATTTCTATAATTGTATTGGCCGTTTTTTGCATATAATTCGTTCAAGTCAATATTCGTTTTGGATATGACAAAATACTGAGCTAACATGACCCCTGTTACTGGAGCTAATATTCCGGCAATAATATTTAAAAAGGTAAAAATACTTGTTGCATTTTCCATAAGCTTCCACGGCATAACTAGAATTCCGATGACAGCTGCAATCATGGCACCCGTTTTGAAAGTCAGTTTTTTTGGAAATAAAGATGCTAATTGGTAACCAGCTGGAACAATATTACCTGTTACGTTTACTGATAAAGTCGTTAAGCATAAAGTAAGAACTGAAATAGCGATTGCAAACGTTCCTTCAAAACGAGCAACAACATCAAGTACGTTCCAGATCGGAGTTCCGAAAGCAATTTCAGATCCGACAATAATTGCGATGCTCGCCACTGCAAATAATAAGTACGCTACAACGAGCCCGACTGTTTGTCCAATTGCTTGTTCCTTCGTTGAGCGAGCCATCCTTGTGAAATCTGAAACGTTTACAATCGGTGCTGCCCATGCTGCAATTACTGCTGTTACAGCCGCGAAAAAGATAATCAGTTTATTTCCGTGAAATCCCGATCCAGTATAAGCTAGTATCGGTCCAATCCCGCCGGCTAAGTTAATAGCCCAAATGGCCATTCCAATAAAAACGATGTAAACAAGGGGTGAAAGGATTTTTGCGAATTTTCCTAAAAACCCTATTCCTCCGTATATTAATGCCACATTGAATAACCAGAATAGTAAAAATGAAATCAAAGCTGGCAATGATAAACCTAATAAGTTCCAATCTCCACCTAATGTTAAATATGTAGGCCAAAGTTTTCCAATTAAGATCGATAATGCCTGGCTACCTGCGTACGTTTGAAATCCGAACCACATGATTGCAGCTATCACTCCTCTTAATACTCCTGGAATCATTGCACCTTTATTTCCATATGATAAGCGCAATAACATTGCAAATGGCAAGCCGTACTTTGATCCAGCATGACCATTTAGAACTAGCACTGCAGCAATAATAATGGAAGCAACCATGATGGCTAAAAAAACTTGGCTAACTGACAAGCCTAATGCAAAAAGGCCACCAATAGCAATATAGTTTGGAATGTTATGAACAGAGCCCATCCAAATGGTAAAAAAGTTTCCTATGCCCCATTTTCTTTCTTCTTCCTTTGTTGGTAAAACGTCTTCACTATAACCAGAAGCTTTTACTTGCTCTCTATTAAAGTGATTCAACAGAATCTCCTCCTTAAATAGTTCCAATCACCGGAACCTCGCTTTCGTTCAAGTTCATCTTCTGCTAAACTTATGTTTAGCGTACCTGCTTAAAAAAATGCAAAAGGTTTTTGTTCAATATTGAACAA
>NZ_JBALOZ010000424.1:259-3438 GCF_036965125.1 Bacillus sp. JJ1503 | reverse complement strand
GCGTAAATTATCACTAATATACTTTTAGTAAAAAGTGTTTATATTATTGTTTTTAAAAAAAATCAATTTTTACTTTAGCATAAAGCTATTGTTTTAAATGGTTTTAAAAGATTTTCACAAAATAGACACATTTTTGTTGACGTATTGTGAACAACGGTATAGTATGTGTATATTAAGTTTACTTGTTACAATTAGTAACCTGGTGATTTAAAAAGGGAGGTATTAAGAATAAGTATTTTAAAAAATAAAGCGGCACATTTAGTAGATTGACTAATAGATTAGTGATCAAAATGTAAATTCCACATAATCAAGGAGGGTTAAAAATGACACAAATCAATCGTGAACAATTAAAAGCAGCTGGTTTTAGCGAAGACGTGTTGCCGCCGAAGCCAGAAGATAGAAATTGGAAGATCGGAAATTATGCAACAATATGGATGGGATCCGTTCACAATATCCCTAACTATATTGCCATTGGTGGACTTTTTGCCTTAGGGATGTCAGCAGGACAAGTATTCGCCGCAATTATATTTGCGTCAATCATACTAGCAGCAGCACTGGTTTTTAACGGTCATGCTGGATCAAAATACGGGTTACCATTCTCAATGTTCTTACGCACATCGTTTGGTACTAAGGGTGCCATGATTGCAGGTGTGCTAAGAGGTGTTATTAGCGCAATCATGTGGTTTGGATTTCAAACATATGCAGGAAGTCAAGCGTTATCAATTCTAATCGGAAAGCTTTGGCCAACGTATTTAACGTTAGGCGGGGATTGGAATCTTTTAGGATTGTCGTTGCCAGCGTTAATTTCGTTTCTATTATTCTGGTTATTCAATGTTGCTTTAATTTATGGAGGAATGGGGTTATTAAGTAAATTTACAAATATCCTTTCTCCACTTGTTTATATAGTTTTTGGCGGTATGGCGATTTGGGCAATTAAATTAGCTGGCGGCGTTGGCCCGATCTTAGCTTATACAGGTGCAGGAGTCAGCGGAAACAAAGTAATTGTCTTTTTAGCAGCTATTACTGTAATAATTGCTGCTTGGGCAGCTCCAATTGTAAATGTATCTGACTTCACAAGATTGGCTCGCTCTACGAAGGATCAGGCTATTGGCCAAACATTAGGTTTAGTTGTGACCTATTTATTGTTTGCCATCGCAAGTATTTCGATTATTGTAGGCTCTGAAATTGCCTTTGGTACACCAATTTGGAATGTACTTGATGTAGTTGCCCGATTTGATAGTTCTTTTGCAATAGCAATATCTGTTCTTACACTAGCTTTAACAACATTATCGGTGAACGTAACAGGTAATATTGTTCCTGCAGGTTACCAACTAGCATCACTATTCCCGAAAAAACTAACTTTTAAGTCGGGAGCAACAATCGCGGCTGTATTAGGAATTGTTGTCATGCCTTGGAAACTTATGGAGAACGCGACAAGTATTTTTACATTCTTAAATATGATCGGCGGCCTATTAGCTCCAATCACGGGTATCATGCTAGCTCATTATTTTGTAGTTACAAAAACAGAAATAGACTTGAGCGAATTGTATTCCAAAAACGGTAAATACAATTATAAAAATGGTTTTAATGTGAACGCCATTATTACATTAACTGTTGCTGGCGTGCTTTCCTTAATCGGGAATTTCGTTCCAATCTTTAAACCGCTTTCTGATATTTCGTGGTTTGTAGGAATTATTTCTGCTTTTATTATTTACGCTTTACTTGAGTTACCTAATAGTAAAGCTGTTAAGTTTTCGAAACAGATGAAATTGAATGAAGAAAAGTAGCTAGAAATAAGGGTTTATCTATATAAACTAGGGTGTTAGCGGCAATTTTTAAAGAAATGCGGCTAGGGGAATGTCAAAAAATAGGCTATTTTGACGGTGGGTATAAATTTTATTTTTATCGAAAGGGGTTTTTATAATGACATTTGATTTACTAATTAAAGGTGGAAATGTTGTCTTCCGGGATGGTGTTCGTAAAGTTGATATTGGCATAAAAAACGAAAAAATTTCATGCATTGCGGAGCAAATTACTGAAGATGCAAAAGAAATTATTGAAGCGAATGGACAGTATGTCATGCCAGGAATGATTGATACCCATGTTCACATCAGTGAACCAGGCCGTACAGAATGGGAAGGCTTTGAAACAGGATCGAAAGCATTAGCGGCAGGTGGAACGACAAGTTACGTGGAGATGCCATTAAACGCACTCCCGGCAACAATTAATAAAGAGGCTCTAGACTTAAAGCTTGAAGCTGCAAGCAACCAAAACTATGTTGATTATGCTTTCTATGGCGGTCTCGTGCCAGAGAACCTAGACGAGTTGGAAGAACTAGCAGATGCAGGTGTTCTTGCCTTTAAATGCTTCTTATCTGATATCACGAGCGATGTTCCTGGAGATTTCACGAATGTGGATGATTACACATTATATAAAGGTATGGAAAAATTAGCGGAATTAGATCAGTTGCTATGCATTCACGCGGAAAATCCATCGGTTACATCTGGGCTTGCTAAAGAATTTGCTAAAGCAGGCAAGAATTCTGGAGTAGAATATGCGGAATCACGCCCTGTTTTTACAGAAGTGGAAGCTGTTCAGCGTGCGATCCTTTTTGCTAAAGAAACTGGTTGTAAATTACATTTAGTTCACATTAGTACTTCAGAGGCTGTTCAAGCTATTTTACAAGCTCGTAGAGAAGGTGTAGATGTAACAGTTGAATCTTGCCCACACTATTTTGCCTTTACTGCCGAACAAGTTGATGAAATTGGTCCTAGAGCAAAATGTCAGCCTCCAATTAGAAAAGCAGAAGAACAAGCAAAATTATGGGACGAGCTTCTTAACGGGAATATCGACTGGCTAACATCTGACCATTCGCCTTGTACTGAGGACTTAAAGCAAGGAAATCTTTGGGAAGCATGGGGCGGAATTAGCGGAGCTCAAAATAATGTTGACCTAATGTTTGATTTAGCTGTAAAACAACGTGGATTACCAGTACAGAAGTTTGTTGATTTAATTGCTACTAATCCGGCTGAACGATTCAATTTGTCAAATAAAGGTGAAATTGCCGTTTCGAAAGATGCGGATATTATTTTGGTGGATCCTAACCAATCATATGTTGTTAAAAGAGAAGACCTTTACTACAAAAACAAACATAGTGCATATGAAGGCAGAAAAATTGA
>NZ_JBALOZ010000424.1:0-239 GCF_036965125.1 Bacillus sp. JJ1503 | reverse complement strand
GTGTAACAAAAACAATTGTTCGCGGAAACGTCGTTTTCGATTTAGAAAAAGGGATTGTAGGAGCTCCTGTAGGTAAGCTTATTTCTGCTAAATAATTAATCCAAGGGATCAATAAAAAATTTTTACCCTTGCTGAAAAATCGGCAAGGGTAATGGGAAAAATGGGGGAAAGAAACATGGTTAAATACGATTTAATTATTAAAAACGGGACAATCGTTACTGCAGATTCAATTGTTCAAG
>NZ_JBALOZ010000423.1:0-5047 GCF_036965125.1 Bacillus sp. JJ1503 | reverse complement strand
ATGAGCATAATCACTAAATACATATCGATAGCAAATAATATAAGGGCAACGGCAATCATCCACATTGGCCAATTAAATATTATGGTAAGAGCAATAACCCCTCCAGCTAGCAATAATGAAAAAAACGAATGAATTGCACCGGAAATCCTCCAGACTGTTAATCCTCTTTCGGATATCCTTCTTTGCGGTTCTAAAACCATATGGTACCTCCTAAACTTAGAGCTAAGTATCATTACGTTAATAGTACTAAATAGGATTCAAAATCTAAAATTATCTAACTTGAAATGAATAACTTCCTCATTTGTCGAACACTTGTTCTTTGCCTCTGATTAAACATTCTTTATAATGGGAAATATGGTATTGGACAAAATTTTAGGAGTGAAATTTATGAAAGGTCAAGCTACACCCTATTTATTTTTCAACGGAAATGCAAGGGAAGCACTTGAATATTATAAAGAAGTATTCGAAGGTGAGATTTTAAATTTACAAACCTTTGGCGATGCGGATTACCCAACTCCGCCAGATGCAGACAACCGAATCATGCATGCACAATTTAAAAAAGATGATTTATTCTTTATGGCTTCCGATTCCTTTTCAGATGGCGATGTTCAAATTGGCAATCAGATTTCGTTAGTTCTTGAGTTCGATTCAGAAGATGAAATCCAAAAGGTTTATGACCGCTTAAGTAATAAAGGTTCAGTTTTAATGGAGCTTCAAGATACTTTTTGGGGAGCGAAATATGCAAAAGTGAAGGATGCTTATGGAATCGCGTGGGATTTAAACATGACAAAAGCTTAATCCTTAAAAAAGAAGAAGAGAGCATTGCTCTCTTCTAACTTAACGGTAATTATTAAAATTGCTTCGATTGCTGCCATTATTGCTGTAGCGTTTTCCTGAAGATCCTTGGCGAGATCTTACTGGCGCGCTCTGTCTTCCTCTTTGGCCTCCGTAAGATTTGCTGCGATCGTCTTGTCTGCGCTCCCTTTTTGCAGGCATTGGCTTTTCTTCCGTTAACTTAACAGGAGTTGTGTCAGGTTCCTTCGTCAGCATTTTTAGTACGGCCTGAACAATAATCGTTGCATCCTGCTGCTCTAGTAATTCTTCTGCTGCCTGCTTATAGTATTGAAGATTGTTCGATTCCACCGATTGCAGAATACGCTCTACAACCGCTTTTTGCTGTCCTTCAAGAGCCTCATCTAATGTTGGCGGCTTCATTTTTTCTATTTTTCTTTTTGTTGTTCTTTCAACGACCTGCAAGTAAGACTTTTCTCTTGGCGTAATAAAGGTCATTGCCACTCCCGACTTCCCTGCACGTCCTGTACGTCCAATTCGGTGTACATAGCTTTCAGGGTCCTGCGGAATATCAAAGTTATATACATGAGTAACTCCAGAGATGTCCAATCCGCGGGCTGCTACATCAGTCGCAACAAGAACATCAATTGAGCCCTCTTTAAATTTCCTTAGAACTGAAATGCGTTTCGCCTGGCTTAAGTCCCCGTGAATGCCTTCCGCGTTATAGCCTCTTAGGTTTAATGCTTCTGCAAGCTCATCAACACGGCGTTTTGTCCGTCCGAACACGATAGCGAGCTCTGGCGATTGAATATCCAGAAGTCTTGTCAAAATATCAAATTTGCTTCTTTCCTGTACTTCCAGATAGTATTGTTCAATTAAAGGAACTGTTACCTCTTTTGTCTTCACACGTACAATCTGCGGGTCCTTCATAAACCGTTCAGCCATTCTTTGAATTGGAGGCGGCATCGTTGCTGAGAACAACAACGTTTGGCGCTCCTCCGGAATTTGAGCAAGAATCGCTTCAATGTCCTCAATAAAGCCCATATTCAACATTTCATCTGCCTCATCTAGAATAGCAGTTTGAACATTTTCAAGATGCAATGTTTTCCGGTTAATATGATCCAATATTCGGCCAGGAGTTCCCACAATTATATGTGGACGGTTTTTCAAAGCGCGGATTTGACGGTTAATATCTTGACCGCCATAAATGGCTAATACTTTCGTTCTTTTTCCATAGCCGATTTTATATAATTCTTCAGATACTTGAATTGCTAGCTCGCGTGTAGGAGCAATAATAATTCCTTGGATGACATCTTTTTCATAATCTATTTTATCAATCATCGGTATTCCAAACGCTGCCGTTTTTCCTGTACCCGTTTGTGCTTGTCCGATTAAATCTTTATTTTCTAAGCTTAACGGGATCGTTTGCGCTTGAATTGGTGTAGCTTCTTCAAATCCCATTCGCTTCAGGGATTTCATCGTTGCAGGGCTAATTCCCAGATCTTGAAACTTTGTCACTGTTTTCTCTCCTTCTAAAAAAAACTAATCTAATTTCTGTATATATTCACATTCAATTAATCCTACTTGAAAGTGAAAAAAGACATTCTCCAATAGGAGTATGTCCAGGTTTCATGAGAAGTTCCTTTTGGCACTTTGTTGATAATTTTATCATTTTATAAAGGTGTTTGCAATGAATGCAGAAAAGAGAACCCTTTTTAAGCAGGTTCTCTCTTCAATAGAAAGTGATAAATTTCGGAAAAAAGATTTTCTCTTTCCTCACAATGGCAAATGAGATGTTTTGACTCTTTAAGATAAATGAGCTTCTTCGCCGAGGTCCCAATCCTGTGGTATAAATATTGTGCACTCTTTGGCGGAACAACACCATCACACTCCCCTTGGGCGATAAGGGTTGGGATTTCAATCTTTCCTAAAATCGGTCTGATTGCAGCAACAAGTCTTCGAAATTGGAGCGTAGCCGTAATAGGAGTAGCTAATATTTTTCTTTTATATCTCATAAACATTTCATTTTCTGTTAATCGACCGCGAAAAGCGTCTTTTGCCATCTCACCAATATCTAAGAGCAGCTGCTTAGGATTTACATAATAGGCCGCTGCACTAAGTAACACGAGCTTTGTCACAGGATAGTGGACAGCTAAGTAACTCGCAATCAGACCGCCCATTGAAAAGCCAATGACATACACAGTTTCACACTTCTCAATAAGCTGCTGCAATGCCTGTTCAGCATGTTCGATCCAATTTTTATATTCAATCCCTTTTAAGCTTAACGTATCTCCATGCCCTGGAAGTGTCGGAACTGCAATTTCCCAATTGGTCCGTTTCTTTAAATAGGATACAAGCGGCTCTACTTCAAAAGGTGCTCCCGTAAAGCCATGAATACATAAACATCCAATCACAAAAATCACCACCAGCCAAAATGTAGATAATCATATTTTACACCTATTTCTCGGAGCCATGCTGATTTTTGCTTTGGCAAATATTAATGAAATAAAAGCAAGCCTTACGCACTTGCACAAAGGTTTACAATAAAATCCTATTTTAGCTGTTAAACTTATCAGCTAATTCATGATTCATTCCACTCAATTGTTCAGCCATTTTGGCAATTTCTTGTGAAGCAATCGAAATATCAGCAAACGCCTTTTTGAATTCGTTCACATAATCACTGAAATGACCGATTCTTTTGTCTGTCAATTGTACACTGTCAACGGATTTTTCTAAAATCTTAATAATATTGTCGCTAGCATCCCTGAACATATGTATTTCTCCCACAATATATTGAAAGCTATTTTCAAATTTTTCAATCGTTATCTGTGTCGCTTTAATTTGTCCTTGGATGTGATCAAGAGCGTCTTCTGTTTGATGAGCCAACTTCCTTACTTCCTGTGCTACAATTGAAAATCCTTTTCCATGTACTCCTGCTCGGGCCGCTTCAATTGCCGCATTTAATGAAAGTATATTCGTTTGGTTAGATATCCCCCGGATTGAATTAACTATCTGTCCGATTTGTGCTGAACTTTCACTGAGCTCCTTGGCTAGCGCTTTCGTTGTATCAATTAATTCGACAACTCGATCAACTTTAGATAAGGCATTTGATGCATCTTGCTTGCCTTCCTCTACATGTGTAATCATGTGCTTAGAGGAAACTTGAATCTCAAGTATTTCTTCACGCATTTGCTCCACAACAATTTCCTTATCAGCAATGGTGGATGTTGTTTCTTCAACACTTGCCGCCAAAGTTGCAGAGGAATCTTTTAAGCTGGCTTGAAACTCTCCAATTTCACCCAGCTTCATCATCGATGAAGTATACGATTCTATATAGGTTTCTATTGCTATCTGCATGTCAAAGGAACAGAGCCGCTGAAATGAAGAATAGTATGTAAATACCTTTTCACTTGAATGGATTTCCTTCATTAACACAGAAAGGATTTCGTTTTGAAGTAGTGTGTAAGCACCTAAATACCATTGTGGAAATAAGCCTATCCGGTTATGAACACGGCCAATACTCTTCCGCCGGTTCACATATTTTTCTCCAATTTCCCCTGAGACCATATCAAGTAAATACTGTACAAACGCTTGTTTTAAACGGTCAATTGATGAATGCTGTTGGATAATGTCAAACAAATTAGGCATTGCTTGTACTTTCAAATAAAAGTTATCAACTATATCCTCAGCATTTTTTTCAATAATAGGACGAATCTGTACAAGATTCTCAATATCCGTGTCTGACAATCCTATAAATAATAGTTGAGAATATTCTTTACTGTTTTTTAATTCATCAATAGTGCTGCTAACAAAACTATTTTTGTTAAATGATACCTCTTGATCCTCTGCTTGTTCTATATTCCTTCTTTTTAAAAAACGCAGAGCTCCTTTTTCATTTGCTATTAAAGACTTGAATGGAATACCAATCAATTCATGTTCCCCCTATAGATGAAATTATCCGAAACATATTTGGAAAGTTGTACTGATGAATAAGACTTTAATAAAATATACCAGGAGAGACACCCTGTTATTTCATCGGTAATTCATTAGTTAAGCTTAATAATTATAATGTAAAAAACCTGAAACAGCGTTTATATTTTGTAAAGGTTATATTAAGATTATTAGCTATGTTAAACTTGATTTGTTGATTTCTTGAACCATTCACCTTCTTCATTTGTATAAGAGATAAAAGTGAAGTAAAGGGGAGTTTCATATGGGGAAGGAATTTATCGTTTCTTTTATTGTATCTGGAATT
>NZ_JBALOZ010000422.1:0-2909 GCF_036965125.1 Bacillus sp. JJ1503 | reverse complement strand
CCAGCTATAGCTCCAATTCTTATTCATCATCCACCAGCCTGCCACCCTATTAGGATACCCTCTCATTGGGCCGCCACCGGCATGCAAGCATTGCGATATATAATTCGTGCAATCAACCTCGAATGTTTCATAGGAAGGATTATAGCTATTCCACCATCTTTCGGCATATTGAACAGCTCTTAAGCGGTTATATTCGTAAACAATTCTCTCTTCAGTTTCTTCTATTTCTAGCTCTTGTTCCCTTTCCTGTTTCACTTCTGCATATCGATTAATTTCATGATCCTCGATTAAAATTCCTTTATAAAATTCAGCTTTTCTTTCCTCAATTTCCTCTTCTAAGAAGAACATGTCCTTCTGCTTCACCAAATACTTAAAATGGACATTATATCGAACGGAATCTTTTTCTTCACGACCATGATCAACAGTTATGATGTTCCCAATAGACTTTGCTTTAATAATTTCACCTGAACGCTTAGCAAGCCCCTCTTTCTTAAGTTCTATTTTTGGGCAGAAATGAGTTGAGCTCCTATTTTTTTGAGAAACACATTGCTGCACCCTTTTTTGTAAAAGCTCTTGAAGCTGCTCTCTCACCGGCAACCACTCCTTTCATAAATATATATATGAAAGGAGATGGATGATTTTCCCCATAAAAAATGAGGCAGGCAATCTGGCCGACCTCGTTTACTCAAAAAAGCTTAAGCCTAAATGGATCTCACTTAAAACTTCTTCGTCTTTTTCCTTTTGTTGAGCCTTTTCTAATGCAAGACGAGCGGTTTCTCCTCCAATTTTACCTATCGCCCAAGCAGCAGTTCCACGGATAACAGGCCGTGAGTCTGAAATCATGACTTCAATGAGATCATCAACAGCTGTTTCGTCTTTAAAATGTGCTAATGCAAAAATAGCATTACGCTGGATAGGCTTTTTTCCTCTCCACGATCCAGATAAAGGTCCAAACCTTTCTTTAAAGTCCCGATTACTAATTTGAAGAAGCGGTTTTAATAGTGGTTTGACAATTTCAGGATCCGGCTCCATTTCCTCGTGAAAATAGAAGTTCTTCCCTTTGTTTTCCGGACAAGCCGTTTGGCAAGAATCACAGCCATATAGGCGATTACCTAATTTCTCACGGAATTCCTCTGGAAGAAATCCCTTTGTCTGTGTGAGAAATGCTATGCACCTTTGTGCATTTAGCTGCCCCCCTTGCACTAAAGCTCCAGTAGGGCAAGCTTCGATACATTTATTGCATGTCCCGCAGCGATCCTCCATCGGCTGGTCAGGCTCAAAAGGAATAGATGTTATCATTTCACCTAAATACACGAAAGAACCAAATTCTGGAGTAATGATGGAACAATTCTTCCCGCTCCAGCCAATTCCCGCTCGTTCAGCAACGGCTCTATCCACTAATTCCCCTGTATCTACCATTGACTTACATTTGGCATCAGGAACTAAGCCCTTAATAAATGCCTCCAGCAGCTCCAGCCGATTCCGTAAAACATGATGGTAGTCTTCTCCCCATGAAGCACGGCAAAATATTCCGCGTCTTTCTCCTTTAATACTCACAACTCTCTCGCTCATTTTAGAAGGGTAAGCAAGAGCTATAGAGATAATGGAGCGAGGCTCATCCATCAGCAACGCAGGATTAACCCTTTTCTCAATATCCTTTTCTTCAAATCCTGATTGGTATTGAAGCTCCTGCTGGCGAATAAGCCGATTTTTCATTTCATCAAAAGTATTTGCTGTTGTGAAGCCAATTTTATCAATTCCAATTTTTTTACTGTATTCGATAACTTCTTGTTTTAACTTTGCCGAATTCACTTTGCTCCCTCCTTTCTATATTTGTTTATATATGAAGGTCCATAATATTATTTAAATCATCGCTTCCTATGATAAACTATTTTTAATCGATTTTGGAGGTGGAAAGGTTGGAAATTCATGTTTCTTCTGAGATTTGCGGGCTTATACCAGATTTTAAAATCGGAGTTATCCGTTATCAGAATATTGAGGTAGGCGAGTCTCCACAAATGGTAAAAGGGCGACTGCAGTTGTTTCAAGAATCGATTTACTTCGATTTAGAGGATAAAAATGTAACAGATTTAGATGGGATTAAAGAATGGAGACAGATTTTTAAAGCTGCAGGGAAAGATCCTAACCGCTACCGTCATTCAGCTGAAGCCCTATACCGCAGGGTCAAAAAGCAAAACTATTTACTGCCTGTGAACAGTGCTACTGATATTAATAACTTCTTCTCTTTGCAATATCAAATTTCACTAGGCATCTATGATATGGACAAACTCAATGGGAGTGTGACGATGAGACTTGGAGAAGATGGTGAAGAATATGTTGGACTAAACGGCAGATCCAATTCGCTTCACCGTTTAATTGTAACGAGTGATGATTCAGGCTCTTTTGGCAGCCCTTTTGTAGATTCAGAAAGAACTTCTGTGACAGAAAAAACAAAAAACGCTATACATATTGTTTATTTACGCCCTTCCTTCAATATCGATGAGGCGAATGAAATGGTCACTTCTCTTATGAATATGTTTATTCAAATTCATGGAGGACAAGGAAATATAGAGATTATAGGGTGCTAAACTGGCACCTTTTTTTGACATTAAAAAACGCAATACCTCGTTCTTTATTGAAACGAAACACTGCGTTGATATGTATGGAGCGGGTGATGGGAATCGAACCCACGACAACAGCTTGGAAGGCTGTAGTTTTACCACTAAACTACACCCGCATTTTACTAAAAATAAAAAAACAGGTTTCCCTGTAAATTTCATAAACAATAATTTAACATTTTCTTAATATTACAACCTTTTCGAAGTATCGTCAAGTTTTTTTCGACAAATTTCTTTGTTTTTCTTTCTTTAGAAACGTCCGTCAAAAGGATGTGGATGGACTTTTTGGTC
>NZ_JBALOZ010000421.1:0-6809 GCF_036965125.1 Bacillus sp. JJ1503 | reverse complement strand
GGAGAAATCGGAGGTGTATGCCTAAATAAGGGCTGTATCCCGTCTAAAGTCCTGACCCATGGCGCTGCTAAATACGAATCCTTGAAAGAAATGAATGAACTCGGAATTGAAGCTGGCAGTGTTAAGTTTAATATGGATAAGCTTCAAGCTTACAAAAATAAAACGATTAATCAGCTTCGAGATGGTGTCCTTTCTTTATGTAAAGCGAATAAGGTTGAAATCATTCACGGATCGGCGTTTTTTCTATCAGAAGATCGGATTGGTGTTGAAAATGGGGATCAATATGATATTTATCGTTTTAATTATGCGATCATTGCTACTGGGAGCTCTCCGAAACCACCGGAAGGAATACAAATTGATCATGAAAGAGTTCTAAATTCTTGGTCGATCACCAATCTTGAAATAGTGCCTGAAAAGCTTTTTGTTTATGGTCATGACTATATTGCATTAGAAATAGCGATGGCCTTTATCGCTATTGGCTCTGAAGTTGTACTTATTAACGAACATGATGACTTCATGTTAGATTCATCGATAAACCGTGAGCTTATTCGAATATTAAAGAAAAAACATATTCAAGTACTCAAAAACAACTTCATTTCAGAAGCATATACTAAGGATGAACAAGTAAGCATTTATATAAAAAATAAGACAGGCACAGAAGAAATAACTGGTTCACATTTATTTGTTTCCGGCAGACAAATCCCAAACACAGATCAATTAGGGATTAATCGGTTAGGGATAGAAACTGCCAAAAACGGATTTATAGTCGTTAATCACGAGTGCCGTACTTCAAAGAATCATATATTTGCCATTGGTGATGTGACAGAAGGTCCATGTTTAGCTGTTAAAGCCATTAAGCAGGGCAAGACAGCTGCAGAAGCAATTGCAGGTATAAGAACTGAGGCAGATTTGCGTTTTCTGCCAATCATAGCTCATACTAGCCCTCCTATTGCCTATGTAGGTCTAACTGAGGAAGAAGCCATTAGGCAAAGGCACTCAGTAGATACAGCGCATTTTCCATTATCTGCGAATGGCTATGCAGCCATCCTTGGAAAAAAAGAAGGAATGATTAAAGTGATTTTCGATAAGGATCATCATCTCTTACTTGGAATGCACATCATTGGATATGGGGCCGTTGAACTAATTTCCAGCGGAGTGTTCTCGCTTGAAATGGCTGCAAGAGATGAGGATTTGCTGTTCCCCTTATACCCGCATCCAAGCTTAAACGAAGGGTTACTAGAGGCAGTAGAAGCAATAAAAAACCAAGCCATCCACCTACCTCCAAATTTGATGAAAAAAATAAAGGTTTAAATAGCACGTTCCTTTAATGCAGATGTGCATTATAGCTTTAACATGTACTCTTGAGAACATTGTCACTATTCATATAATATTAATTCAGAATATTATAAATTTCGGAATTAGGGGGAGCTAGCATGAAAGAAAAAATCACGGAAAGCAAGCAGAAAGTGGAGGATTTTTTTCCGGTAAAGGAAGTTGATTATTTAGAAATTTACTCGGGCAATGCAAAACAATCCTGTTACTTTTTTTGCTCCGCTTTTGGCTTTAAGCCTGTGGCATATTCTGGGCTTGAGACGGGTAATAGAGAAACCGTTTCCTATGTTCTTCAGCAAAGAAAAATTCGTCTCGTCATTACAGGCTCCTTAACCGAAGCGAGCAGAGTCTCATCATTTGTGAAAAAGCATGGGGACGGAGTAAAGGATGTTGCTTTAACGGTAGATGATGTGGAGAAAGCATATAAAGAAGCTGTTTCAAGAGGGGCAATTGAAATTATGCCTCCGTTCGAAATCAAGGATGAGCATGGTACTGTTAAAAAGGCTGTCATCGGAACATATGGGGATACGATCCACACTTTAGTAGAACGGAATAACTATAAAGGTGTTTTCATGCCAGGTTATGAACCAATTAATATGAATATACCAATTGAAGATGCAGGTTTTATTGGAATTGATCATGTTGTCGGCAATGTGGAAAGTATGGAAGAGTGGGTTAGTTATTATGCAAATGTTATGGGTTTTAAAGAGATGACACACTTCACGGACAAAGATATTAGTACGGAATATTCTGCATTGATGTCTAAGGTCATGCATAATGGCGGCAGAATTAAATTCCCGATAAACGAGCCTGCTGAAGGAAAACGTAAATCACAAATAGAAGAGTATCTAGAATTTTACAATGGACCAGGTGTTCAGCATCTAGCGCTTCTAACAGAAGATATTGTCAGTACGGTCAGCATACTTCGCAAAAATGGAGTAGAATTCTTGAATACACCTGCCGCCTATTATGATGAGGCTTTATCGAAGCGTGTCGGCAAAATTGATGAGGAAATTGAAAAGCTGAAAGAACTAAGTATTTTAGTAGATCGTGATGATGAGGGTTATTTACTGCAAATCTTTACGAAGCCAGTTGTTGATAGACCAACATTATTTATTGAAGTGATCCAGCGTAAAGGCGCAAGAGGATTTGGTGAAGGGAATTTCAAGGCTTTGTTTGAATCCATTGAACGAGAGCAGGAAAGAAGAGGTAATCTATAACTTTATGGTCAAAATCAAAACAAAAAGTATACTAGAAGAAATTCAATCATATCCCCTTGGGCTTTCGCCAGACGAAATAAAAGAGAAGTACAATCTAAATAGAGTGTGGAAAATGTCTGATAATGAAAACGTTTATGGGTGCTCACCAAAGGTAAAAGAAGCTATTCATCAGCATTTGCAAACGCTGCATTTATATCCGGACGGAAACACTTCTGAGTTAGTAAGCGGGCTCGCTTATTTTTACAACCTCGAGGAAGATCAGTTTTTCGCTGGGAACGGATCAGACGAAATCATTAGACTGCTTACCCGTGCTTATATTAACAAGGGTGATGAGGCTTTGATGGCTGACATCACCTTTCCCCGATATGAAACGAATGTTGTGATAGAGGGCGGGACTGCGGTCAAAGTCCCTTTGGCAAACGGAGTTCATAATTTATCAGCTATGCTTGATATGATTACACCAAAAACGAAAATGATATTTATTTGCAATCCTAATAACCCTACAGGAACGATTGTAGGAAAAGAGGAGTTAAATAACTTTATTGAAAACATCCCAGAAAATGTCCTAATCGTTATAGATGAGGCTTATTACGAATATGCGACAACCGAGCATTATTTACAATCCATTCCTCTTCTGGAAGCGCATCCAAATTTAATCATTTTAAGAACCTTTTCAAAAATATATGGGCTAGCCGGGCTGCGTGTTGGGTACGGAATGATGCATCCATCTATTGTAAAAGAACTAAATAAAGTAAAAGAAGTGTTTAATGTAAATCAGCTAGCTCAAGCAGCAGCTGTTCGGGCAATAGAGGCCCAAGAGTTTATCACAGAATGTGCCGAAAAAAACGCTAAGGAAAGAATTTTTATCACTGAACAGCTGCGGAAATTAGAATTAGAATTTTTCCCTTCCGAAGCAAATTTTCTATTTGTTTATAGCCAGTATTCATTGTCAAAAGGGTTGATTTCGAATGGGTTTCTCGTAAGACCGATGAAGCTCAGCAGCTATGCTGATGCATTTAGATTCACTTTAGGCACAAGGGCTGATAATGTAGCTTTCCTTCAAGCACTTAGGCGAATCTTAAAAGATGGGCGGTGTGAGGATGGAAATAACACCAGGGAATCTTGAATGGAGAGAGGCATATAAGCTATTAGTTGGTTCTATTTTACCGCGCCCAATTGCTTTTGTTACAACGATAGATAAACAAGGGATTGTCAATGCAGCCCCATTTAGCTTCTTTACGGCCATTTGTGCGGATCCGATGCTGATTTGCTTCTCGCCAATGAGGAGAGGTACTGATGGAGCAAAAAAGGATACCCTTACGAACATTGAAGCCAGAAAAGAATTTGTTATTAATATTGTCAGCGAGGATTTTGTAGAGAAGATGAATATGTGTGCAACAGATTTTCCCCCTGAGATAGACGAATTAGATGTAGCGGGCCTTACAAAATTAAACAGCCATATAGTAAAGCCACCAAGAATAGGAGAGTCCAAGATCCACCTTGAGTGTACGCTTTATGAGGCTCTTCATTTTGGCGAACAGGCAGGAGCCGGCAGTCTAGTAATTGGAAAGGTTGAACATGTTCATGTTGCTGATGAACTCTATGACAAGGGAAGAATAAACTCGGAGAGATTAGAGCCTATAGGTCGGCTTGCAGGTCAAATGTATACGAAGCCATTGGCAGATACGTTTGAATTAATCCGTAAAATAAATTCAGGGTGATGATATGAAATTTGTAACCTTTCAAAAAGAGGACGGTTCTATTAGAGCGGGTTGGATGATTGGTCATAGCCATGTGATGGATATGCATGAAGCCTCAAATGGAGTACTGCCTAAAGACATGCTTTCTTTTCTGGAAAACCATCCGTACTTTTTAACCTATATATCTTCTAAACTATCAACTACAGATCATGGCGTGTATCCCCTAGAAAAAGTGGCACTTAAAGCACCACTGCCAAACCCTAAAAGCTTTCGGGATTTTTATGCATTTGAAGAACATGTAAAAACCGCTAGAGAAAACCGTGGTTTAGAGATGATTCCGGAATGGTATGACATCCCCGTCTTTTACTTTTCTAATCATTTAGCGATTAAAGGGCCGAATGAAATGATAAGTAGACCAAAACATTGTCATTGGCTTGATTATGAATTGGAAATTGCTTGTGTGATTGGAAAGGAAGGAAAGGACATTAAGGCTGAGAATGCGGACGACTATATTTTTGGCTATTGCATTTTGAATGACTGGAGTGCGAGAGACATTCAGAGAAAAGAAATGAAGGTCGGACTAGGTCCCGCTAAAGGAAAGGATTTTGCCACATCAATAGGTCCTTATATTGTTTCAAAGGATGAGTTAGAAAAGCACCGCATCGAAAATGGCTATGACTTATCGATGACAGCAAAGGTGAATGATGTTCTGCTTTCAGAGGGTAATATGAGTGATATTTATTATTCATTTGCTGAAATGATTGAAAGGGCATCAGACGGAGTAACCTTATACCCTGGTGACTTAATTGGTTCTGGAACAGTGGGAAGCGGCTGCATATTAGAGCTCGGGACAGATGTCCACCGCTGGCTGGAGCCTGGTGATGAAGTCGAACTAGAAATAACCGCACTCGGTGCTATAAAAAACATTATCGAATAAAGTGAGGTGGAAAAATGATTTACAGGCAGATGGGGAAAATCCCTCACAAGCGCCACACGATGTTTAAAAAAGAGGACGGCAGTCTTTATAGAGAACAAGTTATGGGAACAAAAGGCTTTTCTGGAACTCAATCAATTCTTTATCATCATTACATGCCAACAGAAGTAGTCCGTTCGGAACTAATCGGCAAATATTTGCCAGAGTATGAGGACCAAGCACCACTAAAGCACAGGCATCTAATGACAGATAAGCTTCAGAAAAAAGGGGATGCGCTAAAAGCGAGAGAATATTTATTAGGGAATGATGATTTGCTTATTGGCACAGCAAAAATAAATCAGCCGATGAAAAGTTTTTACCGGAATGGTGACGGGGATGAAATGATCTTCATTCATTATGGAACTGGGGTTATTGAGACAATGTTTGGAACGATTACTTATTGTCCAGGGGACTATGTAATGATCCCGATCGGTACTATTTACCGAGTCATTCCGGATGCGAATGAAGAGACGAAGGCATTGATTATTGAGTCTTTTAGCCAAATTGTTACACCGCGAAGATATCGGAATGAGTTTGGGCAATTATTGGAGCATAGTCCATTTTGTGAGCGGGACATACGCGGGCCAGAGTTTTTAGCAACTTTTGATGAAAAGGGAGAATATGAAGTTATTACAAAGACGAGGGGCTATCTTCATTCTCATGTGCTGAATCATCACCCATTAGATGTTATTGGGTGGGATGGCTATCTCTATCCATGGGTATTTAATATAGAAGATTTCGAGCCGATAACGGGAAGAGTGCATCAGCCGCCGCCTGTTCATCAAACGTTTGAGGGACATAATTTTGTTGTCTGCTCCTTCGTTCCAAGATTGTTCGACTATCATCCTGAATCCATTCCCGCACCCTATTACCATAGCAATGTAAATAGCGATGAATTACTTTACTATGTAGAAGGGAATTTCATGAGCAGGAAGGGGATTAATAAGGAATCGATTACTCTTCATCCGAGCGGGATTCCTCATGGGCCTCATCCAGGTACGACAGAAGCAAGTATCGGGAAGAAGGAAACACTTGAATTAGCTGTTATGATTGATACGTTTAAGCCTCTCCGCGTGGTCAAACAAGCTTTAGCAATTGAAGATGAGAAGTATATGTATACTTGGGTTTAATTAGATACAAATAATAAAGACACACATTCATTTAAAACAATATTACTTTCACAATCAATTAAAAAATCCCGATTTTTCTTTTCAAATTGAGAAAATTATCGGGTTTTTTTAAATTTTTATTAACTCAAAAAGAATCTACTTCTAAATCCTCTATCAACATTTAATACAAAATTTTATGAACATGGATTTATTGCAGAAACGCAAGAAATAGCAGTTCAGCTAAATACCTTTTTAGAGAAGTGAAAAATTTACTTGGGAGTAAAAATCGTGTTATGAAAAATTTCATGAATGAGCTTAATAACACATCAAAGACGCCAAAACACAATCTGCGTTATGTTGTGTTAACCTTCGTTTTGGCAATAAGCATTATGTTTTTTGTCTTAAATGAAATATTGATTGAAAATGAACAAATAACAACAACAGAACAACAGTCTCCAACAAAAATGGATTCAGA
>NZ_JBALOZ010000420.1:0-3620 GCF_036965125.1 Bacillus sp. JJ1503 | reverse complement strand
ATTTTATATTGGACATAAAATCAAAATTCTGCCGCTTTTCTAATTCCAATTTTAATATTAGCTTATTAAGAAACTATTTATCGATTTTTCTTTTGTTCAAAATCGATATGAGTATACATACTAGTTGTAGCAAGGCTTTCATGTCCTAATAACTCTTGTAAGGTTCTCAAATCCACTTTATCTACCTTTTCTTGTAACAGTAAGGTAGTAAACGTATGCCTTAAATGATGCAATGAAAATCTATGTGAGGGCAATCCAGACCGATCTAAGGTTTCCTTGAATATTTTATGAAGTCCATGTGGGTTCTGCTGCTTATTATTCTTATTATAGAATATCGGTTCACTATAATAGTTTTGCTGTTCTGAAGGACGTTGTCTATACGCTTGAAACAAAGGTAAAACAATCTTGTGAAGGGGGAGGAGGCGTTCTTTTTTCCCTTTCCCTCGAACTAAAATCGTATTGTTGTCTAAATCGACTTGCTCCCATATTAAATCCACTAATTCTTGTCGTCTCATCCCTGTTGCAGCTAATAATTTAAACATCAATTCATTTCTAATTGCCTGCGATCGCTGGTCTTGCTCCAAATAGGCAAATAATTTGTGAAGCTCCTGCAATGTCATGTATTTCGGTAACTTTTTATCGGATTTAGGCGCCTGGATTCCTGCTGTGAAGTCAGACTTCATGTAGTTTTCTTTTAAACAGTATTGGCTGAATGATTTCAGGCAAGATAGACGCCTTTGCAAGGTTCTTGGCTTGATGCCATGGTTGATGACCTGGTCTTGAACAAAACGGCGTACACTGGACGAAGTAAGTTCATCTAAGTTCAATGAACGGTCGTTAGCCGTTAAAAATTCACCATAGAGCTTAAATCGAAAGCGTAACTTTTAAGGGTGTTCACGGAATAACTTTTCTCGACTTCCAAATACATGAGATAATCATCCGCAGCTTGAACGTAATTCATAATTTTCTAACCTCCTGGTAGTTATGCGGTCGATCCCTGAGAATTATGTTCGAAACCATTAATTATGAGAACTAGCCGACTTATAGAAAGAACCCTGAGAGTTATCGGTCGCAAAAATGAATATTATAGTCAACTTGCGAAAAAATAGGGGACGATAAAGAATCTTATCGGAACTTGAGAGCACAAGCCCTTGTTGTAATTATGTTTGTTTCTAGTTTACATAATATATATTATCGGAAGTTAAATAAATTTTGTCTCAATGTATAAGTATACTTAAGATAGTGAGACAAAATGAAAAAAATGTACGGTGAACCCAAGTTGTGTGTTCATAAGTGATTTTTCGATTAATAATCCATAAAGTCAATTTTTCCTGCCTGTTTTTGTGAACCTAATCTATATACTTAAATTACAGCGAGTGAACTAAATTTGTGTACATACCGTATTTTGAAACAAAGTTGTATACATAAATACCTATTTTCTTTACAGATTATTTTCCAATATTGCCCAAAACCACTAAATATAACTCAGATTACTTTTAAAGTTACCTTTCACTTCATATTCTATTCACCAAGTTAAAAAAAGAAAACACTGCATAAAGTCTTTCTGCTGCAGTGTTATTTATTGTCCATTTTGTTTACAGCTGTACGCATTTCATCATTAGTTAGATGAGTATAAATCATTGTGGTTTGAACCGATGCGTGCCCCAATTGACGCTTTAATTTTGGTATATCATTATTCTCGAAATGATAACGAGTAGCAAATGAATGTCTTAATTTATGATCAGTTAGTGCTGGTTTTCCAAATGCAATCGCATATTTCTCTACAAGCTTCTCAATAGATCGATCTGTAAGTCTCCTTGTTGTACCCATTGGTCCGATGTTGTTGATGCAACTTTCCTTTTGAAGAAGTTTCAAGGCATCTATACCGTCTTTGGCTTGAAAAACCTTATAGTCTTGTTCGGATAAATGTATATTTACTAGGTTTAGAATATTGCTATCGTCATCAACGATTAGATTGCTTGTCATAAATGTTTCCTATTACTTAAATACCTACAACTTAAAAAATAGCCCTTCGTTTCCATAGTAAGGGCTACTGTTTATTTTTAACTATCATACTTTTTATACTTTTTCTATCATTATTAAATGAATTTACTCTATACTTTGCAAAATTCGTCCATCAATCATTTTAATGATATTGTCTGCATAAGAGAGCATTTCTTCATCGTGCGTAACCATTAAAGTAGTTATATTTAATGTTTTCGTTAATTCTCTGATTAATGACATAACATCATTAGATCGTTTAGAATCTAAACTAGCGGTTGGTTCGTCTGCGAAGAGAATTTTAGGCTGGTGAATGATTGCACGAGCAATGGCTACTCTCTGTTTTTCCCCACCTGACAAAGAAGATGGATAAGCATTCTTCCGATGCTCCATCCCAACTAGTTGCAGAATTCTATTCACTTCTCTTTTTTGTTCCTGTTTCTTTAATTTCAATTCAGAAACATCTAGCATGAGCATTAGTTGTTCTTCTACGGTGAGAAAAGGAACTAGATGGGCAAATTGAAAGACAAAGCCAAATTTACTTGCTCGTATTTTCCGAATTTGCTCTGAACCCATGGTAGTCATATTTTTGCCTTCGAATAGTACTTCTCCATGTGATGAAGGTTGAAGTCCTGCAGCTATTGTAAGTAGTGTACTTTTACCTGAACCTGATGCACCCACTAATGCTGTTATTTCTCCTTCTTTTAGAGAAAGGTTAATTCCCTTCAGTATTTCTTCCTTAACTTCCCCATTCGTAAACGTTTTTCTAACTTTATCAATTGTAAATATAGACATATTATATCTCTCCTTGTTGTATTGCTTGTAGTGGTTCAACCTTTTTAATTTGTATTCCTGAGAGTGTAGCTCCAATAAATCCAATAACTAGGAATACTAGAGTCAATTGTGCGGTTGTAACCATGGTTAAACTAAAAGGCATTCCTTCAGGAGCAACCATGTTAAAGACTTGACTAAGTGTAATAGAAAAAGCAAGTGAAGTTACTGTAATAAGAATCATTTGGGTCCACATCATTTTGAATAATTTACTTGTTTTTACACCAATTGCTTTTAAAATACCGTACAAACCAATCTTTTGAACGTTCATCATGTAGAAANNAATCATATTTAAAGACATCTGTTCAGCGCTGTAACTTGAAATGGTATTTAGAAAATCTTTATTTGAAAATGATTGTAAGCCCGTAAATTCTTGAGAAGAGTCCTCTCCTGGTATGAAAATTAATTGCATTTCATCTACTCTATACATTTCTTTGTAGTTCTCTATATTAATAAAAGCGACAGGTGCATGGCTGAACTTCTCTTGTTCAACAAAACCTTTTACAATAAACTCACCACTTAATTGATTGTTCGTTAAAATATCTCCAACTTTGATCCCTTTATCCTTCATGGAGCTATCCAATATGATCTCTCCAGCTTGAACATTTGGAAACAATGTTGTTTGTGTTGAAGTAACAAAAGCAACGCTTTGTTGTTTATCATCCTTATCATTTAAAAAACCCATTTGAATAGATAGTGCTGTAGCATCTTTCTGATCATTCAACAATTTTTCTTGAATACTACTTTCTATTTTCGATAGATTATAGTTTTCGTCTGCCTTATCATTC
>NZ_JBALOZ010000419.1:761-3607 GCF_036965125.1 Bacillus sp. JJ1503 | reverse complement strand
AAGAGGACATTTTGATAGAATATAGAGTAATAGGTTAATTTAGCAATTTTTTAACTAATAAGTTCATTTCATTCCTATATTTCGGATGAGATGCATTCACACAAATGATTATTTTTCATACTTTCTTAAGTATTTTTCTAATAGAGGTGGGTGGCAAAGGTGGCTCTGGAATGGCTTTTTGAAATATTGAAGGGGATGGGTAAGCTTTTTCTTCACCCTGTTTTCTATTTTCTTTTCTTTATGGCTGCGGTATTGGGCGTTTCTCGGGTGAAGCGGGAGAGAAGGAATTTCCATGTTCGCGCGGAGAATGCCTATTTTGAGCTGAGGCAACTGCTTCCGTTGGGCGTTTTAGCTGGACTGGGGCTGTCGCTCGTGTCGGTTGTGGCAGGACTTGTAATTCCGATGGAAACAATCCTATTTACGGCGATCCTAACGGTCGTTTGGAGCTTAACGACTAAAGTACGCTGGATGTCGCCGGCCTATACGCTTGGCTTTGCTTTTTTTGTGACTATTTTTGCGGCAGAACTCCCATGGAAGCTGCCGGCGTTTTTAACTTCCATAACGGATTCAGAACAGACGATTTTTCCATCGATTGCTGCTCTGCTTGCGCTTCTTCTGATCGGGGAAGGCATCCTTATTTCCAGGAATGGCAGAAAGGGGTCATCACCTAAGCTGATCAATAGCAAACGCGGTCAGAGGGTTGGCATTCATGAGGTGAAGCGGCTCTGGATGCTGCCGATGTTTCTTCTCGTTCCGGGAGATGTGCTGCAGCCTCCTTTTGAATGGTGGCCAGTCTTTACGTTCGGCGGCAGCACGTATTCTCTGATTCTCGTACCGTTTGCTATTGGCTTTTTCCAGCAGATTCAGGGCAAGCTGCCAGCTGAAGCTGTGAAGGCAGTCGGTGGAAGGGTAATCGCTCTTGGCATATTCACCGCGCTTGCATCCATTTCAGGTTACTGGTATCCCCTTGCTTCCATTGCGGTGGTGGCGCTTGCAATTATTGGACGTGAAATGATTACGTTAAGACAGAGAATAGCGGAGGAGAATCTCCCATTCTATTTTTCAAAAAGAAATCATGGTGTTCTTGTCCTTGGGATCATTCCTGGATCTCCAGCCAACAATATGGCTCTACAGGTTGGAGAGATCATAACGAAGGTAAACGGTTTGGCTGTCCATGACCGAAACAGCTTCTATCAGGCACTCTTGAAAAACCGTGCCCATTGTAAGCTGGAGGTGCTCGATGTGAATGATCAAATCCGCTTTGCGCAAAGGGCCTTATATGAAGGGGACCACCATGAGCTTGGGATTCTCTTTGTGCAGGATGATAAGAAAAAGGGCAGTGAGGCAGTGTAATTAATGTGATTTTTCAAAATAACTTGGAATACAGTCATATTTCACTGGAATAATTTTTAATTTTACAAGAAGAGTGAAAAGAATAGATGTCGTTTTGAATAATGTTGAACTCTTTATAAGAAAGTAGTACTGTTTTGAAAAAAATTAACCGGAATGAATCTGCATTTAGGTTAATTTTTTTTGCTATTGGTAGGAGGATAATAATCCAGTGGGGCAAATAGGGCTTGGGAAGAGAATCCATTTTTTATCACGCTTTTTTCAAAATGGATTTTCTTTGTTTCTACCGAATAACAGTATTTTGTTAAAGAAAATATTGATAATTGCTGTTAAGGGGTGACAAGATGTTAGCGGTAATACGTAAAGCATATTTAAATGATATTGAATCCATTTTAAATATTTACAACCAAGGAATTGAAGACAAAATAGCAACTTTAGAAACCGAAACAAAAGATTTACAATACATGAAAGTGTGGTTTGAACAGCATAGAGGACGGTACAAGGTTATTGTTGCTGAACAAGAAGGACAAATAGTAGGGTGGTCTTCGTTAAATCAATATAATAGCCGTTGCGCTTATGCTGGAGTAGCAGATTTATCTGTGTATATTGCTAGGGAGTACCGAGGGAAGGGCATAGGAAGTTTGTTGCTAGCAGCTATAGAAAATATAGCCATAGAAAACTATTTTCATAAAATAGTTCTTTTTACATTTCCATTCAATAAGCTTGGTCAGGGTTTATATCAAAAGAAAGGATATCGTGAGGTTGGTACTTTTAAGAATCAGGGTATTCTGGACGGAAAATATGTTGACGTTATGGCAATGGAGAAGCTATTCGTGCAAACTAAGTAAAGGTAGCTTGGACTTGTGACAGGCGTGTATAGTTTGAAAATTTTTAAAAAAAGGTGATTTATTGCATTGTGATCAGGAAACGTATTAAAGTCTTATTTCAGCATACACACGATTTAAGAAGAGAAAAAAATTTCAAAAGGACTTTAGCATCATTTCATTTATATTCTAAATGGTAAAAAACTACTATTTTTGTAAAAACATGTTGGAAAATGACGAATTTTATTGGAAATTACATGCTAAAGTATTATTATAAAAGTATCAGTTTGATAAAGGCAAACTTATTGAAAGATAAGGACGCAAAGCCACGAGTCTAAGGTGATTAGCTATGATAGTCGGGTTACCAAATGATTGGATACTGTTACCTATGATAGAATAGCCTTTATCATACAAGTCCACCAATCTTTTTGGTGGGCTTTTTTTGAGATAGTTTTGGCGAAGCTTGACTATCTGAGTAAATGGAAAAAATAAAAAGGAGGTGGAATGTTAATTGACTGTGTTATTTGGTACAGTTGAATACTTTGAAAGAGAAATTTACAACTATCTGAATGAGAATCAATTAAAAGAATTAAGTGAAGACTTCCTATATGGCATTACTTCAAAACTAAAAAAAGAATTATTATATGATTTTGTTTGCGATGAAAGAATTCG
>NZ_JBALOZ010000419.1:0-685 GCF_036965125.1 Bacillus sp. JJ1503 | reverse complement strand
CACAAAGTAAGGAAGCGATCTGAGTTTAGATAATTTTAGAAAGGTGGTTTTTTTTAAGTATCATATCTTTTTAATGTTGATTTTATTCATCTAAACAGAATAATCTTCCTTATAGTCAATAGAAATCAGCCATTTGAATAATATTAATAGGAGCGTAATAACAGAAAATGCAAAAAGAAAAGAGTGAATTTTCTGGTAAAAAGAGAGCAAATGCAGGGGATGCTATCCTTTTTGAAAGAAGAAGTAATACATATAAAGGTAGAGTGTTTCTTGTTCGGACTAATAGTGTATTAGTCGAAATTTCAAGTAAGGATGCAAAAGCTTTAGGATACGAAATGCCAAATACAGTTGTTCGGCATGGGAAATATACTCTAGTGTGAGTTTGAAAATCAAATTTTTATCTAATTAGTTTATACTTAAAATAGAAAAAAAGAAGAAATTATGATATGTTTTTTATTGCTACATGTATATAAAAATTGAGGTGTATAAAAATGAATAAAACAGAATTAGTGAAAGCTGTATCAACACAGACAGAGTTAACATTAAAAGATGCTGGGAATGTAGTTGATGCGATAGTTGAAACAATTACTAACACACTTGCTAAAGAAGATAGAATCCAATTAATTGGATTTGGAACGTTTGAAGTTCGTGAACGATCTGCAAGAAAAGGTCGTAATCCACAAAC
>NZ_JBALOZ010000418.1:0-3536 GCF_036965125.1 Bacillus sp. JJ1503 | reverse complement strand
AAATATAACAGAGATAATTTTCATATTCAACTATTTAGTTAAATATAAAACATATCACTTTATTTCTTTTATTCCCATTTACTAAAGAAAAGTTGAATTTTCGATCTTCTATAATACGGCTCTAAAATGAAAATGGACGCATATCCTTATTCATGGATAGCGCCCTAATTCGAACTGCGACATAATAACTTTTTCTTAAACTATGGCTACTTTAAAGCTTAATGTAGATTCTTAACTAAAGGGTACTTGCCACTGAAACGGCTATTAATTGAACTATAGTTTACAGTTTGCAGGTTTATTTTTATGAAATAGAACATGTTTTCTTAAAGGACTATCTTTCTTAACATTGGGGTGATTGAAAGTTTTAATAAAATTCATACCAATTTTTATCATTACATTTTTCGAAGGCTTATTAACATCAGCTGTAAAACTATAAACATCACTAAAACCCAATTTGTTAAATCCATATTGTAAACAGGCTGCTGCACCCTCAGATGCATATCCTTTTCCCCAAGCCTCTTTCTTCAAGCGCCATCCAANNGTGTAAAATCAGCCTCAAAGGTTGCCCTATGAAATCCTATAAACCCTATAAACTCTTTATTTTCCTTTACTTCCACGGCATATAACCCAAATCCACATTCTTTAAACTCGGACAAAATTGATTTATAAAACACCTTTGTTTCTTCGGATGATAAGGTTTTAGGAAAATACTTCATAACCTCTTCATCCTCATTTAGTCGACTAAATGGCTCTAAGTCTATTTCTTCCCAGTCGCGTAATTGCAATCTCGATGTTTCTAAATATATCATTTTACACCTCTGAAAGGAGTATTATTGGACGGCTATCATACTATCCTGCCCTCAAATGTATCTTACCCCAGAAAAAATGGACTGGTTTTTGATATTCTTTTTAAAGAACTTATATTGACCTCATAATTATTTCCATATGTTCTAGGTGATGGGATTTCTTCCTTTGGCCCATAAAATAACAGTTTAAAATCATCATCTTTGTACTGAACTACGAAAAAGTCATCGAATTGGTCGAATGTATTTTTATTGATCGTAATAAAACTATTATCTTGGGCAGTTGTTTTAACACTAATTCTTCTACCGTCTTTTATGACATCATATCCATGTTGATTGGTCACTTTAGCTAGTTCTCCATTTGTGTAAAGAACACAAAAGAATTCACCTAGACGACCGATAAGATGCCTTAATTCAGTTGCCTTGCATCCAAGTACATTCATTTCAAATCGTAACATTTCCAAGTATTCTTCATACAACTTTTTTATTTGTGAGATTCCTATTGAACCCTGTTTAATAGTTTTATCCTTATATAGAATAAGTAGCCCATTATCCCACTCACCAACAACAGATTCATACTCAGCCCCTCTAGGTTTGTGAAAGATTAGTCCAGTATAAGGATAATTTTCACCTACATATCTATATGTACTTCTATTGATGTATATAAATAGATGTTTATTAAAAGATATCCCGCTGTTATAACGGTTATAACAATAATCTGAAAGTATTATACTACTTGGATTTGTATTAAATTTTGTTATTAATTTATCTCTTATCTCTATAGATGTTAGAGTTTCACCTTTTTTTTCTTTAAGAACTTCTATAAGTTGGTCATAAATAGTTATCGTAATCCTCTCCTCATGATGATCGATTAACGCCAGATTGTTAAAGTTGTTTTTTAGTCATAGCTACAACCTTGACTTCCTCAACTGTTAAAAATACAATTTTCTCAATCAAACTATTAATCACTTGAAATAATAGGGAAGGAAAACCAAGTGAAACAGCTCCAGCGCAAACTAAAATTACAATTCTTCATAACCTTTATTATACTTCCCTTGATCTTCCACAATCTAGGTTGAGAATGATTAAGTGGATATTCTTGTTCTTAGATAGCACCTTTAATCACACTGAGGTTATTGTAAAACTATACTTTCATTTATTAAAAGAAGTTCCTATTTTAGAAATTTCATTAACGTTGTCCACGACAATTTTTGGATGAAGCTCAGGTACCCTTTTATTTGTAAATCACTTGTTTATACAACACAAATTGCCCTTAACATAAAGAAAGAGCGTAATTCTTGCTGATTCTTGCTTCAGAATTGCGCCCAAATATTAAGGTAGGTTATTATTTTTTTTGAATAAGACCAAATCCAATACCCGTTGGATCTACTAAGTATGCTAGAAAAAATTCATCAAACTCCATCTTTTCTCGAACTACCATTGCACCATTGTCTTTTGCTTTGAAGATAGAATCATCTATTGAATCAACTTCTATTTGAATACGTGTTCCATGAGGAAAATCATTAGGTCCTTTACTTACTCCACCGCTCATTCCAGTTTCCTGAGTGCCTATTTCCGTAGAAACAGCCCAATAATCCCACTGTGGTTCGGAGAAATCCCATCCAAAAACCCTGGAATAAAATTTTGTTGCTTTTTCCGGTTCTTGACTGCTTAATTCAAATCCTACAACTTTTCCCATTTTGAATTCCCCTTTCGAAAAATATAAAATCACTTAACCCAGTAATTCTCTGTTCTCCAATACAACACCTTTTTCTTATTGAATGGAATTGCTATTTTTGGGTAAACTCGGAAGTTTAATTTAACACGTTGAAATCTTTCAGGCCTCCATAAAATGGCCCTATAACGAAAGTAAGCGCTGTTCCTTTTTACAGAAAGTCGCCCGATTACTAAAAATTGAGACACGAAGAGCTGCAAAAATTATTCCTCTGCTACTCTGCTATTGTGCTAAAACTATCTGTTACTTTAAATGTTTGTTTACAAACAAGATTAATTTCACTATCGTACTAATACGCACAAGTTGCTTAAACACGTTTAAGCTTTATAAATGGTCTAGGAGGTAATTCAACACGGATGGTATCACCTGGTTTCACTTCTCCACTCTGCAATATAACTCCCATTATTCCTGCTTTTCTTATTAGATTTCCGTCTGAATCCTTATCCAAAACCGCCTTTAAAAGACCCTGTTTAAAATTATCAATTTGAGCACAAGGATTGCGTAAGCCTGTTATTTTAATACTTGCAGACTCACCTATAAATAATGTCGTGTCAGTAGGTAATTCAAGAAGATTTATTCCAACAGTTGTTATATTTTCACCCATTTGTCCAGGTTTAATATTAAAACAGTCTGCTAACTCTTTGAATAACTCATTTTGAATTAAATGCACTTGTCTTAGGTTTGGTTGGTTTGGATTTTGTGCCACTCTCGATCGATGTTTAACGGTTGAACCAAAGTGTGCATCGCCTTCGACCCCGAAACCCTTCACTAATTTTATTATTTCTTGATTTTCTTTACTAAACGTATGCTTCTTACTTAAACTAACCGCTATGACTGTTCCTAAAATTGAACTCTCTTTTTCTTCATCAAACATTCAATCCTCACAGCCTTCCTTTTTAAACTCTCTGTTTTTCATATTCAATAAAGATTTAATTATTCCTTTTTCTTCTAACCTATTCTATAGATTAAGTACACTTCTTCACAATCCTTCTTAGCAC
>NZ_JBALOZ010000417.1:2283-3392 GCF_036965125.1 Bacillus sp. JJ1503 | reverse complement strand
ACTCCATACCTTGTTATCATACCAGGGACAACCCAGGATCCGTATTGGTCTTTAACAACAATTACCCGAAAATCTATAATCCGATTATTAGATTTTAGTAAGGGGATCCTTTTTTGAAAAATATATTTTTTTAGATCCAATTCTGTCACCAAATAATTTATCACTGCATCCCAGTTATCTAAAATCGTGGTCATGTTTATTCCATTTAACCGGTAATTTAATTTATATTTTTCCCCATTTTTCTCCAACTGATAAATTCCCTTTCCCTGACTTCCTGAAATAGGCTTTAAGTAAATACATCCGCTTTCATCTATTAGCTTCTTTACTTCCTTGAGATTCACCGCTAAACCAGTCTCAGGCAGGCTTCGGCTTAATTTATCACTCATAGAAAGCCATTGCCATATTTCCCATTTATTAATAACATGGGAGTTAAAGTATTTAGATCCTACTAAATTCTGTATTATCATCCTGTCAGCTTCCTTTAACGTCTTCCTGCAAAATAAAACTGAAGGAAATGGAAAAGTCCCTTTCGTAAATTCATTTTCAATTGGATTATAGGCAAAACCATTAACAATCTTGTTCTTTTCGTCAATCCCATCATAAGTTACCAATAAAATGAGACCGTTTATATGCTGGTAATCAATTAAATATTTTTTAAAGTGATCTATATTTCTCTTAGTCATTTCATTTACTTCCCCTTTTATAAAAAGCCCAATAATAGGGCCGATTAATAGTGTCTCTTCCCCGACTATTACTTCATAGTCAATAGAATCTGGAAGCGAAAAACCTGCTACAAGGTCAGCTGATATATGAATAACCGCTTTATCTTGCTGATGCTTTCTTAAGGTTACCCCAGGTTTTTCTATAATCCCTATTTTTACATTAATCACCTGAAGCTTAGAGATTGATAGCTTTTTTAATACAGTCGAATGAAGTGAGATTGAATGGCTAGTTGTGTGATCAGTTATGATGGTAAACTTCATCTAATCCCTCCCTCTAAGCGTAATAAGAATAATTTCTTCTTTCGCGTTGGAAAGATTATCCTCATCAATAAAAATGATCGTTTTAAAAAGACCCACGCCTACAACAATTTAATTAAATCCAACTCG
>NZ_JBALOZ010000417.1:1400-2245 GCF_036965125.1 Bacillus sp. JJ1503 | reverse complement strand
ATGAGATTTTTTTATTTTTGTATGGTTATCTATCCTAAATCAAGCTACTAAACAAAAAGCAGCGTTTGTATGGCCTGAATCATTTTAATAATGCCTAAAAAAAGCTCATTAGTTATCAGTACAAGCAATGTTGATATATTGAACATAGGATGTTCCAAAGGAGGTGTATTTATTGATGGAAAGATTAAGAAAATGGGATCAATATATACTGTTAGGTAATCATCCCTTAATCTCAAAACACCTTCCAGAAACAAAGCTTTATACGATCGAAAACCTATCTGATTTACTAAAACGTTATGAATATATCTATTTAAAAAATAATAGAGGTGGTCGAGGGAAAGGGATTTATAAAGTTTCTAAAAATAGCGATGGGCTCTACTGTTTTAAAGGCTATACCCTAAATGGTGAAAAAATTCAAAAAGACGTCGCCAAGATTGAAGATTTCCACCCCGTACTACATCCAATTGAGAGATTTGGAGGATATATTGTTC
Source organism: Bacillus sp. JJ1503 (assembly GCF_036965125.1). NCBI lineage: Bacteria > Bacillati > Bacillota > Bacilli > Caryophanales > Bacillaceae > Bacillus > Bacillus sp. JJ1503. The sequence continues at coordinate 1,754 of NZ_JBALOZ010000417.1, read as the reverse complement.
AGGAGGGTATTCAGAGCTTGACTCCGGATGGGTATCCTCTATCTATTCGAGTTCATGTTCAAACTCTTAAGGGAAAATGGCTTGTTGGAGGAATGTACGGAATGATTGCAACGGGGAAAACAATGGAAAATGGAATAATTAATATGGACCGCGGAGCCCAAGCTATGAAGGTAGATAAATTGTTATCGGTACATTTGAAGATGGATGAAACAGTGAAGAGTAAAATAATAAATAGTCTAAAGAACCTCTCCACTTTAGCAGCTGAAGTGGTCTCATCAGAAGTTCCAGATATAGAATTTGGAGTTGATTTTGGTATCAGTCAAAGTGGGAATCTGATTATATTTGAAATAAATA
>NZ_JBALOZ010000417.1:679-1278 GCF_036965125.1 Bacillus sp. JJ1503 | reverse complement strand
TTTCGCAAACGAATGCTTCCTGTATTTTTTCTAAATGTACACAAGTGATCCTATCCTACGTATTTTAGTTTTTTTCTATTAATACACGCGCTTAGCATACATATAGTGGCTGTTATAATAATCGGATAACAGAACTCTCGAGCTAATTCCATCTGAGCTTGGCACAATTATACGGTGTTCACCTGCATAAATGGCTACCCTAGACGGTGTGCTAGAACCTACTGTACTATTAAAGAAAATTAGATCACCTTTTTTTAAGTTTGAGCGCGATACTTTTGTACCTAATTTTGATAAGTCTCTTACTGAAGTTTTTCCTAAGCTAACACCATTTAATTTGTAAATATAGTTAACGTAGCCCGCTCCAGTAAATTTCATGGATCTTTCATCATTAACACTGCCCATTTTTACATTATCCATAAGATCATAAGCATCTTCAATAATGTTATCTGATTTAGTTGGCGGGTTAGATGGCATTAAAGACGGCAGGACTCTACGTGCAGTCATATAATTATTTTTATAGTAGGAAGTACTATCTAAATCGGAAATAGTGATGTTTAATTTTGTATTTGCCATATGAATTATTTTATTATCTCCAATAT
>NZ_JBALOZ010000417.1:0-518 GCF_036965125.1 Bacillus sp. JJ1503 | reverse complement strand
CCTATTAAACTCTTAGCAAATTTTATAATTTCATCAGCCTTTGCTGCAGAAGCTTGCTGATTACTCGTAGAACTAACTGTTGCTGCAGAAGCTTCTATCGGCTGGAAAGGCGACGGAGCTTTCATTGCATCTACTGTTCCTGCAGAAACATTCATCGGCTGCATAACGGATGGAAAGGCACCTAAAGAACTTACTCCTAGCGCAACTGCGAGTGTTGTTGTAACTAAACGCTTATTCATATGTTACCTCCTGGTGTGTGTTTTGTATGACTTGTCCTGATTTTATCATGGAAACGAAAGTGGCTTTTACCACCAAATATTTCCGGTTGGAAATATTACAGACTTCAAACCTTGTCCCCATGGGGTTTACCGGAGTTATTTACAGTTTAGTTACAACCAAAGTAACATTGGAATCCTACGGAAATAACCATATATTTCAAATAAAAAAAATCCATGTACAAAGCATCGGATGTTCGCTAAACAAAAAAAGGGCCGGGCGGTTTGAACTATAACCCGAAT
>NZ_JBALOZ010000416.1:0-5782 GCF_036965125.1 Bacillus sp. JJ1503 | reverse complement strand
CTCATCCAAAACGCTAGTCATGACCGCTTCATAGTGCGTGTTTTGAAAGGAACTCATACAAAACGCTCGTCATGACTGCTTCATGGTGCGTGTTTTGAAAGGAACTCATATAAAACGCTAACCATAACCGCTTCATAGTGTTAATTTTCAAAGAAGCTCAACAATCATATCAACTACGCTAAATATAAATGGGGGACAGGGACATGAACTTTCAATTATCAGAAGAGCATGAAATGATTAGAAAAATGGTACGCGATTTTGCAAAGAATGAAGTGGCCCCAACGGCTGCTGAGCGTGATGAGGAAGAGCGCTTTGACCGTGAGATTTTTGATAAAATGGCGGAGCTTGGGCTAACGGGAATTCCGTGGCCTGAAGAATATGGCGGCATTGGCAGTGACTACCTAGCCTACTGTATTGCAGTTGAGGAGCTTTCGAGAGTGTGTGCCTCAACAGGTGTAACGCTTTCCGCTCATACATCTTTAGCGGGTTGGCCGATTTTCAAATTCGGCAGTGAAGAGCAAAAGCAAAAATATTTGCGTCCAATGGCAGAAGGAACGAAAATCGGCGCTTATGGCCTAACAGAGCCTGGCAGCGGTTCTGATGCAGGCGGAATGAGAACGACAGCTCGCCTGGAAGGGGATCACTACGTCTTAAATGGTTCAAAAATCTTCATCACAAACGGTGGAATTGCTGATATTTATGTTGTTTTTGCTTTAACAGACCCGGCGGAAAAACATCGAGGTACGACCGCATTCATCGTGGAGGCTGACTTTGAAGGCTTCTCAGTCGGTAAAAAAGAGAAAAAACTCGGCATTCGTTCATCACCAACAACGGAAATTATTTTTGATAATTGTAAGGTTCCAGTAGAAAATGTTCTTGGCAATGTGGGAGAAGGCTTTAAAATTGCGATGATGACCCTTGATGGCGGACGAAACGGAATCGCCGCTCAAGCAGTGGGAATCGCACAGGGTGCCTTAGATGCTTCCATTGAATATGCAAAGGAGCGCGTTCAATTCGGCAAACCTATTGCTTCTCAGCAAGGAATTGGCTTCAAATTAGCTGACATGGCTACAAGCATTGAAGCTTCTAGACTATTAACCTACCAGGCTGCATGGCTTGAGTCTGAAGGACTTCCATACGGAAAAGAATCCGCAATGTCCAAATTATTAGCTGGAGACACAGCCATGAAGGTTACTACAGATGCTGTCCAAATTTTTGGCGGATATGGCTATACAAAGGATTATCCAGTTGAACGCTTTATGCGCGATGCGAAAATTACCCAAATTTACGAAGGCACACAGGAAATTCAGCGCCTCGTTATTTCTCGTATGCTGACAAAATAGGCTCCTATCATTTATTCTATTAAAAAAAGGCTTAGCAGAGTTGAGCCTGGAAACCCAGTCTTAACTCTGCACCCCAATTATAGAAGGACGGTAGGTAAAATGAAAAAACGCGAAGTACAGGCGTCTGTCAAAGATGAACGCCTTGTTAAAAAAAGACGGGACCAGATGATCAAAGGGGCTGTGACCCTGTTTATTCAAAAAGGCTTTCATCGCACAACGACAAGAGAAATTGCAAGAGCTGCAGGATTTAGCATCGGAACACTATATGAATATATCCGCACAAAAGAGGATGTTTTATATCTCGTTTGTGACAGCATCTATGACCAGGTTAGCGACCGTTTGCAAAAGGATCTCAACACCGATCAAGGTACGCTTGAAAGCCTAAAGCTCGGGATTGCTGATTATTTTCGCGTTGTAGACGAGCTGCAGGATGAGGTCCTTGTCATGTATCAGGAAGTGAAATCCTTATCAAAGGACGCCCTTCCATACGTGCTTAAGAAAGAAATCGAAATGGTTGGAATGTTTGAGCAAATCGTAACGAGATGCGTGGAAAATAAAGAAATAGATCTAACCGAAGACCAGATCAAAATGATTGCCCATAACATTTTTGTGCAGGGGCAAATGTGGGCATTCCGCCGCTGGTCATTGAAAAAGATGTACACGCTAGACGAGTATATCCAGCTTCAAACGGAATTGCTTTTTCAAGGGATTAACCAAGCGGAAGTGTCGAAGCAAAACAACTCGCTAGTTTCAAAAATGTAAGTCTATTACTGAACCTGCGTTAATACGAACAGGGGGAGAAAAATGAGTAATCCAGAAGTGTATAAGCCAAAGAATCATATTCGTTTTGTCACGGCTTCTAGTCTATTTGACGGTCATGATGCTTCCATAAATATTATGAGGAGAATCATTCAGGCAAGCGGAGCGGAGGTCATTCATCTAGGCCATAACCGTTCTGTGGAAGAAGTGGTGAATGCGGCTATTCAAGAGGATGTTCAGGGTATTGCAATTTCTTCCTATCAGGGAGGGCATGTGGAATACTTTAAGTATATGTATGACCTTTTAAAGGAAAGAGGTGCTTCCCATATCCGCATTTATGGGGGCGGGGGCGGTGTCATTATTCCAAAGGAGATTAAAGAGCTGCATGACTACGGGATTGCGAGAATCTTTTCGCCTGAGGATGGCCGTCAGCATGGGCTTCAAGGCATGATCAACCTCATGGTTGAAGAATGTGATTTCCCGACCTTTACGCCAGAAGCTACAGAGCAGATTGAAAAGCTTCAGGAAGGGAACACGAATGCCGTTGCTAAGCTCATTACTTTAGCCGAGCACCATGTCAATGTTGAAAAAGAAACGGCAGCAGCACTTGATTCTGTGATGGAAAAAGTGAAATCATTGGAAAAGTCTGTCCCAGTTCTAGGAATTACAGGAACAGGCGGAGCAGGGAAAAGCTCATTAACCGATGAATTAATTCGCCGTTTTATCAATGAAATTCCTGAAAAGAAGGTTGCCATTTTATCAGTCGATCCGACAAAGCAGAAAACGGGCGGAGCCCTTCTTGGTGACCGTATCCGCATGAATGCGATATTTAATCCGCGTGTTTATATGAGAAGCTTAGCCACAAGAAATTCGAAAAGCGAACTTTCGCTTGCGATTAAGGACGCGATTTCGGTTGTCAAAGCAGCCGGCTTTGATCTAATCGTTGTGGAAACAAGCGGAATTGGGCAAGGGGATGCTGAAATTACTGAAATTTGTGACGTTTCGATGTACGTCATGACGAGTGAATTTGGTGCGCCTTCCCAGCTAGAAAAGATCGATATGATTGATTATGCCGATTTAATTGTCATTAATAAGTTTGAGCGTAAAGGTTCTGAGGATGCAAAGCGCCAGGTGCAGAAGCAATACCAAAGAAGCCGCATGCTGTTTGAAAAAGACTTAGATGAGATGCCTGTTTATGGCACGATTGCGAGCCAGTTCAATGACCCGGGAACGAATGCTGTTTTTGCGGCAATCATTGAAAAATTAAACGAAAAAGCCGGAATAGACTGGAAAACGAGTTTTTCCAAAAGGGCCCTTGTTGAAAAACAAAATGTCATTATTCCGAATGAGCAGCGCTATTATTTACGAGAGGTTTCCGAAGCGGTGCGCAGCTATCATAAGAAGGCAGAGGAACAGGCTAATCTTGCGCGCAAGCTTTTCCAGCTTGAAGGAGCGATTCTTGCTGTTAAGGAGCAGGAGGCAAATGAAGAGGTGGTCGCCTCATTAGAAGCTATTAAGTCTACTGTTGAATCAAAGCTGACTGCTGAAACGAAGAAAATTCTTGAAGGCTGGGGCTCTCTAAAGGAAAAATACGCAGGGGATCAGTTTGTCACGAAAATTCGCGATAAAGAAATTATCACTGTGTTAAAAACGAAGAGCCTTTCTGGATTAGCTATTCCAAAGGTGGCTCTTCCAAAATACAAGGATTACGGTGAGATTATCCGTTGGGTTTATAGAGAAAATGTTCCAGGCTCATTCCCTTATACGGCTGGCGTATTCCCGTTCAAGCGTGAAGGGGAGGACCCAAAAAGACAGTTTGCTGGGGAAGGAACACCGGAAAGAACGAACCGCCGTTTTCATTATCTGTCAAAGGATGATTCGGCAAAGCGCTTAAGTACTGCCTTTGATTCAGTCACCCTTTACGGAGAAGATCCGGATTACCGTCCTGATATTTACGGGAAGGTTGGGGAAAGCGGAGTCAGTATTTGTACATTGGACGATATGAAGAAGCTTTATGCAGGCTTTGATCTTTGCCATCCATCGACATCTGTTTCCATGACCATCAACGGCCCTGCCCCGATTATCTTGGCGATGTTTATGAATACAGCCATTGAACAGCAAATCGAGGCAAAAGAAAACGAGCTTGGCCGAGTTCTAACGGCAGAAGAGTTCACAGAAGTCAGAGCGCGCACACTTCAAACCGTTCGCGGAACTGTTCAAGCTGATATTTTAAAAGAAGACCAAGGGCAAAATACATGTATTTTCTCAACTGAATTTGCTCTCCGCATGATGGGAGATATCCAGCAGTATTTTATCGACCAAATGGTGCGTAACTATTATTCTGTTTCGATTTCGGGCTATCATATTGCGGAAGCAGGAGCGAATCCGATATCGCAATTAGCGTTTACATTGGCGAACGGCTTTACGTATGTGGAGTACTATTTGAGCAGAGGCATGGATATTAACGACTTTGCCCCGAATCTTTCTTTCTTCTTCTCGAATGGGCTTGATCCGGAATATACGGTGCTTGGCCGTGTCGCACGCCGTATTTGGGCGACTGTTATGAGAGACAAATATGGTGCAAATGAGCGAAGCCAAAAGCTGAAATATCATATTCAAACGTCTGGGCGTTCGCTGCATGCGCAGGAAATTGATTTCAATGATATTCGTACGACCCTGCAGGCTTTGATGGCGCTGCATGATAACTGTAATTCCCTTCATACGAATGCCTATGATGAGGCCATTACAACACCGACAGAGGAATCAGTGCGCCGTGCGATGGCGATTCAAATGATCATTACGAAGGAGCACGGCCTCACGAAGAACGAAAATCCGCTGCAAGGTGCCTTTATTATTGATGAATTAACAGATCTTGTGGAGGAGCAGGTGCTTCAGGAATTCGAACGCATCAATGACCGCGGGGGCGTTCTCGGTGCCATGGAAACGCAATACCAGCGCGGAAAAATTCAAGATGAATCAATGCATTATGAAATGAAGAAGCATACTGGCGAGCTTCCGATTATCGGGGTCAATACGTATTTAAATCCGAACCCACCGTCTGAAGAAGACATGAACAATATGGAGCTGGCTAGAGCCACACAAGAAGAAAAAGAAACACAAATCCAAAATCTCCGCAGCTTCCATGAGCGCAACAAAGATAAAACAGAAGAAGCCATCAAACGCTTGAAGGAAACGGCTGTTTCCGGCGGCAATATTTTTGCAGAATTGATGGAAACCGTCCAAGTCGCAAGCCTTGGCCAAATTACACGTGCACTGTATGAAGTCGGCGGACAGTATAGAAGAAATATGTAGGTTATTGTGAAAAAAGCCCGCTGAATTGGTTTCAGCGGGCTATTAAGATTTGTTGAATAAAATTCAGTTATAAGTATATCGCATTGGCCAGCAAGGAATAAAGATAAGATGGATGCTGCCGAAACCCAATTTCCAAACCGATCAAAATAACACGATTGTCTTTTTCCGCTGTCATAACAGGCTGTCCCTGTGCCTTTTCGTAGCCTGGCCAATAACCGGAAATGAAAGAATTAGGAGCCTTTGAGTATGTGGCAACTACTTCAGCCCCTTTTGTATTCGTAAACCAAACGGGACGATAGACAAATCCTATGCTACCGGATGAATACCCGTATGTGAGCGGGCTTTGTAAATAATTGATATTTAAAATG
>NZ_JBALOZ010000415.1:0-2951 GCF_036965125.1 Bacillus sp. JJ1503 | reverse complement strand
GGAAATTTTTATAATTGATTATTAGTAAGTAATTCCAAAATATTATTGGATAAGTCCAATTACTGAGGAGCACGATTATGAAATGGAAATGAGTCTATCGAATCAAAGCAGACATAAAAGATACGAAATGTTAGAACTTGAAAAAAGCCTTCGAAATGCAATCGAACTAGATGAACTATTCTTACATTATCAGCCCAAACTCAGCCTGACTTCAGGGAAAATCATAGGAATTGAAGCATTGATTCGCTGGAATCATCCAAAGAAAGGGGTTATTTCACCTGCAGAGTTTATTCCCCTTGCGGAAGAATCAGGACTTATCATACCTATTGGAGAATGGGTTTTGAGAACTGCTTGTATGCAAAATAAAGCCTGGCAGGATATAGGCCTTTCGCCTGTAGTTATTTCAGTAAATCTATCGGTTCGCCAGCTTTATCAACCTAATTTAGTTGAGGTTGTTAAGAGAATAATAGATGAAACTGGTCTTTCCCCTGAATTCCTTGAACTTGAGATAACCGAGAGTATGTTGATGGATATCCAACATGGCATCAAGGTTTTGAAGGAATTAAAAAGCATTGGCGTTCAAATTAGTTTGGATGATTTCGGAACAGGGTATAGCTCACTTGATCGCTTAAAGGCGCTCCCTATCAATAAATTAAAAATTGATCAATCTTTTATTCGGAATTGTACAGAAGACAAAAATGATGCAGCTATTGTAAAAACGATTATTGCGATGGCCCATGAATTAAAACTTGAGGTCGTTGCCGAAGGGGTTGAATCAAAAGACCACTTAATTTTTCTTCAGCAAAATTTATGTGATCATGCTCAAGGGTATTTATTTAGTAAACCTTTACCCATGAACCAGGTTGTACGCAAATTCGGTGAAATAGAACAAATAATAACTAAAAATGGAATTCCTAAAGAACTATCAGATAAAAAAAGGCTAGAAGAAGCGCTGCAACTCGCTCGTCAGGAGTTAGCAGAAACAGTCAGGCAACAGCAAGGTATGATTTTCAAATTCACTAAGAAGAATGGAAAATTCATTCATACAATATGTGATGGTGAATTACTTTATCGAATGGGTTTAGTTCCAGAACAAATTATTGGTCGGGAGCTAAGTGACTTCCTTCCTTCTAACTTCGCTGAAGTGAAAGATAAATGTTATCAGAGGGCCTGGGATGGTGAGAATAATGTCACATATGAATGTGAAGTAAACAAAATTGAATGCATTGTGTCATTACGCCCTATTCTAAGAGACGGACAAGTGGTTGAAGTTATTGGTTCATGTGTTGATATTACAGAGATGAAGAAGGTCAAGGAAGCCTTAAAGCAGAGTGAATCCAACTTTCAACTCATTACTGAAAATATGACTGATTTGGTCACTGTCTGTGATGCAAATGGCAGAATTATTTATGCTTCTCCGTCCCATAAAAAAGTATTGGGATTTATTCCGACAGAAGATGAACAAAGTAAAGAAAAAAGCTGGGTTCACCCAGACGATATCCCACATATTGAAAAACAGTATAATCAAATTGTAACAAGGAAAACGCTCGGTCAAATAGAGTTTCGTGTTAGGCATCAGGATGGTCATTGGTTTTATGTAGAAGCTCAATTTAACCCTGTAATCGGAGATAATGGAGAATTGGAATCTATTATTGTTGTAGGACGAGATATTTCGGAAAGAAAGAAAGTAGATGAATTCATACAAAAGAAGGAAACCCTGTCCGTCATCGGACAATTAGCCGCAGGTATTGCACACGAAATTAGGAATCCTCTTACTGCAGTAAAAGGCTTTCTTCAAATGATGCAGCAGGAAATAGACAAAGCCAAATATATCGATATTATGTTATCTGAGATTCATGATATTGAAAAGGTTATTAAAGAGTTCCTAACGCTGGCTAAGCCACAAGCAATTCAAACGTTGGAAACGGATATAAATGATTTGATACAAAAGGTTGTTACATTAATTAGTACACAAGCCATTCTAAAAAACATTAAAATTGTCCAAAAGATTAATCCCGAATTACCACTGATCTATTGTGATAATTATCAAATTAAGCAGTTATTAATAAATATTCTTCAAAATTCTATTCAAGCGGTGGACAATGGTGGACATATCACAATTCGAGCAACATGGGATGGTTCAGAACAAATTAAAATCCGTGTTATTGATAAAGGTTGTGGCATTTCTAAAGATCGAATGAAAAGAATATTTGAACCATTCTATAGCACAAAAGAAAAGGGAACAGGAATTGGATTAATGATTTGTCACAAAATTATTCAGGATCACGGCGGAACCATACATATTGATAGTGAACTAAATATAGGGACAACCATTGACATTGTTTTGCCTATTAGAGCGCCTATAAATAATGGAAGTATTAATCTGTGTTAAAGGTTTTTGTCCATGATAAATCATGCTATCTTTGTTAATTTAGTAAGCACTCCAAAGTAGTAGCGTAGGGATTTAGAAAGAGGAAATTAGAAATAATGTAAAAAGATTAGTAGAGTCGTACTAACAACAATTTTTCTTATTGGTTGGTTATGCTATATAAAATACAATATTTTATTAAAGAATATAGATCTAATTTTTACTTATTATCAATGATGGTAAGATAATTTATTTGCGGGTTTAACAGATCGAATTGAGAAAAACATAGTTGCAGGAATAGCTGCATTTAGATTGAGAAATGTAGAAAAATGTGGAAATTTGGCGAATTTTATCGAAAAAAGTATTTACATGGTAATAATAAACTGTTAGCATATAGTTATATTTGACTATTATATTATTAATCTTTGTACACTTTTGTAATTAGAATAGGTATTTTTGCTCATCTTCATATAAGAGTCGGCCGACTTAATACCTAATATAATTTGTCATGTAAATCACTAGATATACATGATTTCACAAAACAATATTCTAATTGCTATTTGTACTTTGGTCTAAATGCCAC
>NZ_JBALOZ010000414.1:11338-11487 GCF_036965125.1 Bacillus sp. JJ1503 | reverse complement strand
GTATAATATATAGGATGTAAAAGTGATTTGCAAGTTTTTGGAGGGAATATAATTGATAAAAACAACGATATCTGAAGTATACAAATATGTTGATCAAGAAGTGAAAATAGGCGCTTGGATCGCAAATAAACGTTCAAGCGGAAAAATTG
>NZ_JBALOZ010000414.1:3332-11309 GCF_036965125.1 Bacillus sp. JJ1503 | reverse complement strand
ATGGAACAGGATTCATTCAAGGCGTTGTCGTGAAAACGGATGTTCCAGAAGAAGTTTTTCAAGCGGCAAAGTCTGTTACTCAAGAATCTTCTATTTACATAACTGGAAAAATTCAAAAGGATGAGCGTTCACCATTTGGATATGAGATGCTTGTAACAGGATTAGAAGTGATCCAAGCAGCAGTTGATTATCCAATTACTCCGAAAGAGCATGGAACTGAATTTCTAATGGATCATCGTCATTTATGGCTTCGCTCCCGCCGTCAGCATGCGGTTATGAAAATTAGAAATGAAATTATTCGCTCAACATATGAATTTTTTAATAATGAAGGGTACGTAAAAGTCGATCCTCCAATTTTAACGGGAAGCTCGGCTGAAGGCGGATCAGAATTATTTGCTACGAAATACTTCGATGAAGATGCCTATTTATCACAAAGCGGACAATTACATTTAGAAGCAGCGGCAATGGCACTTGGAAAGGTATTCTCTTTCGGTCCAACTTTCCGTGCAGAAAAGTCCAAAACACGCCGCCATTTAATTGAGTTCTGGATGATTGAGCCAGAGATGGCTTTCTATGAACATGAAGATAGCTTAAAGGTGCAAGAGGACTACGTGTCATATATTGTTCAATCTGTCCTAAAAAATTGTGAATTAGAATTAAAAACTCTAGGCCGAGATACGTCTAAACTTGAGAATATTAAGGCACCATTCCCGCGCATTACTTATGATGAAGCGATTAAGTTTTTACATGAAAAGGGCTTTGACGATGTCCAGTGGGGAGATGACCTCGGTGCCCCTCACGAAACAGCGATTGCAGAAGGCTATGACAAACCGGTTTTCATTACTCATTACCCAACGTCATTAAAGGCATTTTACATGCAGCCAGATCCGAACAGGGAAGAAGTTGTTCTGTGTGCGGACTTAATTGCGCCGGAAGGATATGGGGAAATTATTGGCGGCTCAGAGCGGATTCATGATTATGATCTAATGAAGCAACGTCTTGAAGAGAATAATTTAGATATGGATACTTATAAATGGTATTTAGAACTCCGTGAATATGGTTCAGTTCCTCACTCAGGGTTTGGACTTGGACTAGAAAGAACTGTAGCTTGGATTAGCGGAGTGGAGCATGTGCGTGAGACGATTCCATTCCCGCGTTTATTAAATCGACTATATCCATAAGCAGCAGCTCTTCATAATTTGAGCAAAATTAGAGGAATCGTCCTGTTGGCGATTCCTCTAATTTTTTCAGAGTAGTAAGAAAGGAATAGTTACCTGTTATTCTCCTTACTACAAAGACTTTGTTCATGATATACTGATATGGAGGTGTCAGGAATGTCCAAAACAAGTATATTAAAGTGGCTCCAGGAAGGAAATATTACGATACCTGGGGTTTTATTAACTCATTATAAAGAGATGAATTTAAATGAGCATGAACTAGTGCTTATATTGCATGTTACTTCCTTTATTGAAAGAGGGAATGCATTTCCCACTCCAGTTGAATTGTCTTCAAGCATGACGATCTCCGTTTCAGAATGTACATCGATCCTTAGAAAATTAATCCAGAAAGGGTATATCGAAATTAAAGATAGCTACTCTTCTGATGGAATTCGCTACGAACAATATAATATTGAACCTTTATGGGAAAAGCTGATAGATTATTTTCTATTTAAGGAAAAGCAAGAAACGGCAAAGATAAATCAGCAAAGTGAGACTGATTTATATACTTGCTTTGAACAAGAATTTGGAAGGCCTTTATCTCCATTTGAATGTGAAACACTTGCATTGTGGATGGATGATGACCGCCATGATCCACATATTATAAAAGCGGCTCTTCGAGAAGCGGTTATTTCGGGGAAATTAAATTTCCGTTATATCGATAGAATTTTATTCGAATGGAAAAAGAATGGAATAAAAACAATTGAACAAGCGAAGAGCTACGGAAAAAAGTTCAGACAAAACCAGCAGCAAAGAGTTAAGGCTAACGAAGCTTCTGAACAACCTGGAAAAACCATACCTTTTTATAATTGGCTAGAGCAATAATTGTAGAATAAATAAAGTGGTGAGGAAGTTGTTGAACAATAGTCAAATAAGATTTTGCCTTGATGAGATGGGGGAAATGTTTCCGGATGCACACTGTGAACTTAACCACTCCAACCCATTTGAACTTGTCATTGCAGTTGCTTTATCTGCACAATGCACGGATGTGCTTGTCAATAAAGTAACAAAGAATTTATTTCAAAAATATAAAACTCCCGAGGATTATTTAAATGTACCTTTGGAGGAGCTGCAAGAGGATATTAGATCTATTGGGCTTTATCGAAACAAGGGTAAAAATATTCAAAAACTGTGCAGAATGCTATTAGATGATTACAATGGAGTAGTGCCGCATGATCGGGATGAACTGACGAAGCTTCCGGGAGTCGGCAGGAAAACAGCTAATGTAGTAGTCTCCGTTGCATATGGTGTTCCAGCTATCGCTGTTGACACCCATGTTGAACGAGTTAGTAAGAGATTAGCTATTTGCAGGTGGAAAGATTCCGTTTTAGAGGTAGAGAAAACATTGATGAAAAAGGTGCCAATGGACGAATGGTCTGTTACGCATCATCGGATGATTTTCTTTGGGAGATATCACTGTAAAGCACAAAATCCTCAATGTGAGAGCTGCCCGCTACTGGAAATATGCAGAGAAGGGAAAAAAAGAATGAAGGGGAAGAAAGGGGAATGAGTAATAACAAGCCCCTTTCCGTTCCTATAGAATTAGTACATCCATTTTTCTTTGAAGAGAATGAGGAAATTACCTTCGATGTGGAAGAAATGAAAAATTTGTATGCACTAAGGCCATTTCTTTATGAGACGGCTTTTTTTTCAGGAGTACAAGCAGTAAAACCATGGGAAATTCAAGAAAAAAGCATACCAGTTCTAATTGAGGAATGGCAAAAAGTAAAAGAATTATTAGAAACACTTTTTGCTAAACGGGAGATGATTCATGTACTGGCACCTATGAAAAAAGGGATTAGCCTCTTAATCGAATTGGTTTATTGGGGAAATGGACTTCCGGTTGTTCTTTCAAATTTGGACTTAAATAAATTAGCCATTAAGCCTGTCAATTTATCAGAGCGACTAGAATTTATTATGAAGAAACCATCCTTATATCACTCTTATATTCAATTAGCAGAGCTAATAGGTGAAATGAATAAACAATATGTCAAACAACAGATAATGAAAAAAGCGTCTAAGCCATAAGCTTAAGACGCTTTTTTTCTTTATTATCCACTGCTGCCAGGTGGATTTACAATTGGAGGGATGATCGGATTGGTGTCAGTTTGATCACCGTCACCACCATCGCCATCACCATCACCCTGTCCATTACCATTACCATTACCATTACCGTTTCCGTTTCCTTGCCCATTCCCATTGTCATTTCCGTTTCCATCATCATCAGGGATACCATCCTCGCCGTCCTGACCATCACCATATCCATCGTCCATTTCCGGCAAAGGAACTTGAACTGTTTGAACTGCTGGTTCACTCTTTTGATCATCACGGATTGCTGTAACCTTGAACTGATATATGCCGCCTGGAACCGGATTTGCAACTTTAATTCCTTTTTCAGCTATCACCTGTAGTAGCTGGTCTGCACCATCGTCTAATGCCGCTGAAACTTCAAATTGAACGTTCTCTACCCCTTCTGGATAATCCCACGTTAAGAGTATTTCATTCGTATTTACATCATATGATGCATTTAGGTTTGAAGGAGAATCAAGCTTATCGAATTTCTCGGATACCTCTGTTGGTGCATTTCCTTTAACCGCATACTCATAAATGATTTGATCTTTAGGCGTAAATTCACTAGCAAGTTTTGCTGGGATTGAGCCTTTTTCTATCGCAATCTTTTCAACACTGTTTGGAACAGGGAAGTCAGGTGTTTCGACTCCTTGAGAAACATGCGCCATTAAATTTTTGAAAAGAAGCATAGCGAGCTTTTGGTCCTTAGGAGCGATAGAGTTTTTCTTTTCCTTATAACCAGTCCATACAGCAGCTGTATAGTTGGTCGTATATCCGGCAAACCATGCATCTGGAATGCCTCCATTTTGAATATCCCAATCCTTTATTTCTTGTGCCGTGTAATTAGTTGTACCCGTTTTACCTGCAACATGAAGGTTTGAAATATTAGCTAATTTACCTGTTCCATATGAATCTTTCAATACACTTTTAAGCATATCGTTAATCATAAAAGCTGTGTAATCCTTCATAACTGGCTTTGAATCAGGAGTGACATCGATCTTTGAACCATCACGCATTTCAATGGCTGTGATGGAATGAGGTTCCGTATAAATCCCGTTATTGCCGAATGCACTGTATGCGCCAGCCATTTGCATCGGTGAAACCTCGTAAGCACCGATCGAAAACGATTCAAAAACATCCTTAATATTAAATCCTAGGTTATTTGCAAATTGTTTTGCATTATCAAGTCCAACCTCCTGTAATGTTTGCAGGGCTGGAATATTTCTTGAACGAGCTAAAGCTTCTCTCATCGACATAGGGCCCATATGCTTTCGGTCCCAGTTATTAATTTTCGTCCCATTTGAATAAGTATAGGGCTTATCGTCAAGAGTATAGAAGGTGCCCCATTTTAAATATTCAATGGCAGGGCCATAATCAATAATTGGCTTAAATGTGGATCCGGCATGTCTCATCGTATCTTGGGCAAAATTAAACCCGCGCTTTACTTTAAGATTTCTTCCGCCGCCAATAGCTCGAATTTCCCCCGTTTTAGTATCAAGCAAAGTAATGCCGGCTTGGAAGTCCTCGTCTGGGAAATTAATAATTTCATTTGTATTTAACATTTTTTCCATATAATCCTGGGCATTCGTGTCTAATGTTGTATAAATCGTCAAGCCGTCGGAAGAAATATCTAGATCAGGATACTTTTTCTGAACCTCATCAATGACGATATCTACAAAGGAATCATAAGGAGAATCGTTCTGCTTTCTATTTTCCTCAGGAACGAGTGAGGATTCTACAGAAACTGCCTTTGCTTCTTCCATTTTCTCTTTTGAAATAAAGCCATGCTGATGCATTAAGGAAAGGACTATATTTCGTCTTTTTTCTGCCCGATCTGGATGTTTAAAAGGATTATAGTTTGCAGGGCTTTGCGGAATGCCCGCAAGCAATGCAGCTTCAGGAAGTGTTAGCTCATCAAGATTCTTTCCAAAGTAAACTTGGGAAGCTGTTAAAACCCCATGACTGCGATTTTCCATCCAGATTTTATTTACATACATCTCGAATATTTCTTGCTTCGTATATTTACGCTCTAGCTGAAAGGCCAACCATGCTTCCTGGGCTTTTCTGCTTATTGTTTTATTATTATTAAGAAAGGAATTTTTCACTACCTGCTGGGTAATGGTACTTGCCCCTTCTGAACCAAACCCGCGGGTAACGTTTGCAAGCACTGCTCCAGCTAAACGCTTTAAGTCCATTCCATGGTGCTTGTAGAACCGCACATCCTCTGTTGCAAGAAAGGCCTCTTCCACTAATTTAGGAATATCCTCATATTCAACATATTCTCGGCGTTCAGAGCCAATTTCCGTAATAAGATTATTGTCTTTATCTAATAATTTCGAAGGGATTGGATCCCTTAATTGTTTTTCATCAAGTTTAGGTGCGTCCTTTACCATAAAAGCAAAGGTTCCAGCTCCAACAAGCATTCCAACAATTCCAAGTGCAATTAGTGTAAGAAAGATACGTTTAAATAGGCTCTGTGCCGGTTTCTTTCCTTTGTTTTTTGGCTTGGAAGCTTGCTGTTTACGGCGCTCCTCTCTCGATTGATATTTTTCTGCCATATATGTTCATCCTTTCTGATGAGTAGAAGGTAGATTGAGATATTTATCCGAGGCTATAAAGATAATCGATTTTTTTAATATAGTCAATTCTAGGGTTATATCCTAGTGGGATTTGGTGGCCAAAAGTTTCAATTTCCTCTATAGTAATCGATTTTCTGCCGCCATCCTTCATCCTTTTCCAAAACATAAGTAGATGATGAGCCTCAAGCAGATAGATGTCCTCTGTTGCAGAAAACCTTAATAAAACAAAGCAGATCCCTTTTTGCTTCAGAATCGTTTCCATATGCAAAATTTGATGGTCATGGAAATTTTTTAATGGAAAGGAAGAGTGATTCTGAGTTTCCTTTGCCTCAAAATCAATATACCTGCCTTTGTAAACACCGTTGTAATCTGTTGTTGAAGCCTGTTTGAAATACGCTTCTTTTATGACCGCCGCACTTCTTTTCGGGTAATCCACATGAACAATTTGCACAGGTGTAGGCTTTTTATGAATGGAGGCAATTCCATTCGCTAAATAATACTCATTCGTTTCATTTATATCTTCCTCCAAAGTCATACCACGGTTGCTATAGGACCATTTTTTTTCTATTTTGGTGCGCATCGTTTCTTTTTTAACGGGTAGAAACTTCTTGCCGTTCGGATAATGGAAATTCATTTAATTCACCTCACAAGCTACTACTTATCATAACAAATCTTCGTTATTTGTGGTTGAATAAAAAGTACAGATTTGCAAATGTTAAGCCATATGCTTTTTTTGGAGGCAGATCAATTATGTTTTTTGAAAGGGCAAATTATTTAAATCAGCTAAATATGGAAGAATTGGAATNNAGTACAATGCTGATAATATTTCCCGGACAGATGCCTATTTTCATTATTATAATCGAAATCCCGAAATTATTTGGTCATTCCTTGCAAGCATGGTGTCCCGAAATGCTGGATGGAATATGTGTGATCTCGAAGGTAAATGGTTTTCAAAAATAATAAATAAACAATTAAGAAAAAAACTGTTCCTAACTTATGAGCGGGCCAACTGGCTTATTTTTCAAGATGCATTTCCGCAATTGCTGCTCTATCAATATTCGACGAAAATGAATCGTCCAATGTTTCATTTATTAAGATATTTCCATGTATCTTCATATATGGTTAAGGAATGGCGGCTTTTTTGGGACCGCAGATGTATAAAAAGACTGATGATTTCACAAATCATTAACGAACAAAATATCATTCAGAAGCCTGTTATAAAGCATCCAGCCTATAGAAGGAAAGTTTTTCAAACTCCGCTGTTCCTGCTTCAGGATTGGTTTCATTATAGCTCCGTTATCTTTCCAACATGTGATGGGCAGCTATTTGGTGCGAGTGTAAATGGTTTTATATCGTTATCTAAAAGAATCGATCTAGGTAAGCGCCTTGCCGATATTCTATTTCAAAAGGAGTTATATCCTTCCTTTTACGAATTCGCAAAGCGGACCGTTCACACTGGCTCCAGGTATGATTATGAATTTTATTTTAAAGATCGGCCTAAAAGAACGACTCCATTTTTACGATGTACATTCCCATTAATAAAGCAAAGAAAACATAAGGCAGAAGACTGGTCCAAAAATAAAAGATTAAAAAGAAAATGGTTAAAGGAAAATGTGGAGCATATTCACCCAATCGAATTGACAGAATGGTATATAAATAAACAAGCTCAAATAAAGAAGGCTATTAACTTAAAAGAAATCGTGGAAATGAAAAGATAGCCAAAAAATGGAATTCAACACGAATGCTGTCTTCCACCTTTTGGCTGTGAAATGGAAAAAATACTTTGTTATGTTGATGGACGATTGGGTCCTTCAAGTTTTTTATTTCCATAGCCGGTTCTAGTTTCTTCCTGCTTTTTTGGTTGATTTCTCGTATGTTTTTCCTTTTTATTCAAAATACCGCACCTCCGCTTATTAGTTTGCACAGTAATGGGGTTTCCATGCGAGACGAAAATGTCGAAAGAAAGGGAGAAATAATAAAAATTTTTTCTTACTTTGACGAAACGCTTCTAGTTTTGTCAGCCTTGAAGGATTGGAATTAAGGAGAGCGAATAGAGTACATAACAATTAGAAAAGCGGAAGCGCCTTGCTCACCCCCGACAAGCACAAGAC
>NZ_JBALOZ010000414.1:1015-3233 GCF_036965125.1 Bacillus sp. JJ1503 | reverse complement strand
GATTGGCTTGTGACCTCGAGGGGGTAGGCGCTGGAGCTAGACAATTCTTAAATAACCGGTGTTCTTATTCCAAGGAGGGCTTAGAAGATGAAGAAAAATGTTAAGGCAAAAGAGGAATTAATTAATATGCTTTCTGAAATTTATAATCAGCTTGAGGAATTAGAAACTGTACTTGATTCAAACTTTTCCGGCATTAGAAACGAATTACAAATAAATTGTTCTGACCAAATATCAGCCTGTACGAAAAGCATGGAAGCGTTAGAAACGGAAGCCGCTTATTATCAGGCTAAGAGCGGCAAGGCCGATGTGAAGGAAAATTTTCATCGTCAGCCAAGCATAAAGCTTGAAATAGGTTACAAATTACACTAAAATTGGGTCAATGTTTAGTAGCTGATTTTTATAAGCTACTTTTATTTTTGCAAAAATTCTCCTGACAGCAATTTCTGTCTATGAATTTGGAGCTGATTATTATGAATGAAGATGTAGAACTAATCCATCTGACAAACCAATTATTAAATTATATGTTCTTTTTGTCTGAAAGATATGAAAAGGCTAGGGAGCTGCAGAAGCCCGGAGATTTTTATAAAGAAGTTAAACCGTTCGCGGATGAAGTGAAATTAACGAACGATGAATGGAAAAATAAAGCGATCCAATGGATTACAACCAATCGACCGAAAAACCTATTTGCCCAGCAAGTAGAATCTACATATGAAAATATCGAAGCAATATCTGTACAAGCCTTTTATCCAGAAACGAGCAAGTCGAGGTTCACTAATTTAATTGTTTCTTCGCAATATGTACTAGACCGACTGCTTCAAACTGTAAAAGAAGAAATGGGCCCTCCTGTCACTTAATAGGAGGGCCGTTTGAATTATGTCATTTGCAGCTTAGAGTATCTACAGCGATGATAAGATTGACTACTTGTACGCCGATACTATAGTTTGTCTCTCTTAATGTGCCTTAAAGGGATTCAGGAACCTCTGCTCCTTGAGCCTCGAGTTCACGAACAAGGTTACGATAGACATTAATACAAATATCGTTTTGAACATATGACTTTTTCGTAAAATCAAGTAATTCGTTTACACTTTCAGGACTGTAATTCCTCATTTGAAAAAATTTCATTGCTAGTTCGTGAACATTCATGCTAATTTCCCTCCTCTAATTTTCTCTCGTATTCTGCTAAACTAGAAAGCTAGTTTACTAGCAGAATAACGAAATTTTACTGCATAGCGTTTATTTCTTTTCAATATCCTATCATAAAAAAGGTATGGTTCTTTATTTTTCAAATATTAAGACTTCCGACATGAATCTTCAACAATAGACAAAAAATGAAAACTTTTCCAGTATCACAATATAGGCATTCTTTTCATAAATTATAGTAATGATTTCTCAAACAAGCTGAGATAGATTGTTTATGAAAGAGGAGGATGTCCCCATGTTTGGCCGAAGAGGAGCCAGCCATTATATAAATCAATATCACCCAACATATATGAATCAATATCACCCAACTTATATGAATAAATTTGATTACGGACTAAACCAATATCATTGGAGACAGCAGCCCCCTTATTATCCTTCTCCTACAGGGAATATGGGGTTCTACAACGGTCCACACAATCAACCTTTTCCATATGGAAGTGACATGATGTATCAAAATTCCTATCCTGCCATGGGCAGCCAAAATTTAATGTATAACCAGTACCCAACTAATGGATATCCGATGCAGCAAAATGGGATGCAGATGGGGCAAGGAAATGTTTCACAGAGCATTTTCCAAAATCCTTTAGATCCTGAAACAAACGAAAATATATCGAACTCTTATAATCCCTATTTCTCTAATTCTTATATGAACCCTTACCCAAAGCAATCCTTTATGCCTAAACAGTCATCAGGTGTACAATCCCTTATGAATTCATTTAAGTCACAGGATGGTTCAATCGATATTAATAAAATGATGAATACGGCCGGCCAGATGGTTAATGCCGTAAGTCAGGTTTCATCGCTTGTAAAAGGATTAGGCGGGTTTATCAAGGTTTAATGAAAAAATTTACAATAAGGTATTCGCCAAAATAGTCATGCGAATACCTTGTTTTTTATAGGCTAAAAAAAATAGGATTGACAGTAAATAGAAAATGGTGAAAAAATAGAGAAATGAATATAAAGTGAAACTTCAATCAGTGGGGGAGTTCCTTCATCCCTCACTGATTGTTAGTTGAAC
>NZ_JBALOZ010000414.1:565-958 GCF_036965125.1 Bacillus sp. JJ1503 | reverse complement strand
TTACAGCCCGTTAATCTGCAATAAATGGGGGATCCAGATGTTACGTTCATTACAGCAAATTGTTATCATATTCCTCTTAATCCTTTCTCTTGCTGCAATACCAATGATAGTAGAAGTAAATCCGCTTGAGAATCGGCTGGAATGGCATTTCGAAAAATTGCCTAGAATATATGGTGATTTTATTAGTGAAATCAGTAATGGTAGCCTTGGTACATATCAGTTAGGGACTCAGCAGCGGGAAATTGCGGAGGATATTCGGAATAACTTTTTTACTAGTTTAAAAATCATGCTTATAGGTGTAAATGTTTCAATTATTATTAGCTTGATTTTTGGTATTTTCGTAAGCCGTTTTCGATTAACAAAGCTTTTTAATTTCATTTTGAACCTCTTATC
>NZ_JBALOZ010000414.1:0-531 GCF_036965125.1 Bacillus sp. JJ1503 | reverse complement strand
CCATACCTGATTTTATTATTATTATTTTGTCTTTGATTTTAGCTGTAAATATCTATAAAGTCACAGGAGTTAGAATAATTTCTTTACGTGCCGATGCGGGAACGCTCAATCTTTGGTTTCCAACCTTGCTTGTAAGTATTGCACCGACATTATATATGTTTAAGCTTGTATCAGTGAAGTATCTTCAAATGAGCAGTGAAGATTATATTAAGACAGCGGTAGCAAAAGGAATGCGTTTAAATTATATTAATTTCCAGCATGTTTATAAAAATGTTGAGCCCTTTATTAAAGCTGAATTAATTAAAGTCATTTCCTTAAGCGTCGGAAATCTATTTATCATCGAGTACATCATGAATGTATCTGGTATTACGAAATTTATTTTTCAAAGTAATGAGATTCAGCCAATTGCTATTGGCCTTTTCTCGATGCTTTTTATATCGGGTGTCGTCTATTTATCCATTAGAATAGTACTTTACCTTTTTAAACGAGGATTTATATATGAATAAATTATTTAACATCAATTATTCTTTA
>NZ_JBALOZ010000413.1:4321-5163 GCF_036965125.1 Bacillus sp. JJ1503 | reverse complement strand
CATCACTAATCTGACTAGAGTTTCCTGCATGAATGACTCCATCTTCTTTAAACACAGTTTTTAAACCGCCAAGAGCTTCAACAGATGTGTCCGACCGCGGTCCGGCATCCTCTGAGACAGTAACAGTTTCGCCGTCTGGCAAATTGACTTGAACAGGAACAATCTCTTTTGAAAAATAGCAATTGGCTTGCGCCTTCAATGCTTTTTGATGACTTTCATATGAAAATTGGTCCAATTCCTCTCGAGTTAATCCGTATTTTTCAGCTATTCGTTCTGCTGATAAGCCCTGATGAATCATTTCATGCTGGTCCATCAGCTTGTCACTAAATGGAACCCCCTGATAGCTGGAACCAATTGGTACACGTGACATATTCTCAACCCCGCCAGCAATGACAACATCCATATCACCAGCAATTATCGCCTGGGCAGCAAAATGAACAGCCTGCTGGCTTGAACCACATTGACGATCAATGGTCGTGCCTGGGACCTCAATTGGAAAACCAGCAATGAGAGAGGCAACTCTTGCAATATCGCCACTTTGTTCTCCAATTTGAGACACACAGCCCAAGATAACATCATCAATAATCGCTGGATCTATTCCTGCTCTCTCTATTAATGCCTTTAATGCCTCAGCAGCAAGATCATCCGCTCTAAAATCATTAAAAAATCCATTTCTTCTGCCTACTGGTGTTCGAACGCCTTCCACAATAACCGCTTCCCGCATCCTTTCAACCCCCTATTGACTGATAAATCTAATTTCCATTCATTGTATTCAATCTCCTGCTTAGAAATAGACTTATTTAGCAGACTTTTCATTCTACATAGTTTTTATCGTACTCGAT
>NZ_JBALOZ010000413.1:0-4300 GCF_036965125.1 Bacillus sp. JJ1503 | reverse complement strand
TTCATTATTAATTGATCATTTTAATTAGTGCCGTATTTATTTTTTAGTATTTCTTCTGCAATCAATTGATAGGAACGAATTCGGTCTTTAGGAGAGTATGTTATCGTCACAATCATGATTTCGTTCGCATTATATTGAGCTTGAAGCTCGCATAATTTCTGTTTCACTACTTGGGGATTACCGATTATCATGTTTTGTTTTATTTTATATAAAGTAGTTTTTTCTGTTTGATCTAGCTCGTATTGTTTTGCTTCTTGAATAGAGGGGATGCTAATGTGGCCTTCTCCTTTTTCTTTTTGCAATGACCATATTAGAGAACTTAAGACAATCTCTTCTGCTAGTTCATTCGTTTCTGCACATATAGCTGAAACAGTTAAAATCACTTTAGGGTGTTGGCCCACTTTTCTTGGTGTAAATGAATTAATGTATTCTTGAATAATAGATGGTCCGTCATTGTCGCTCATAAACTTTCCGAATGCATAGGGCAATCCTTTTTCTGCTGCAAATAATGCACTTTTTTTACTTGTACCTAGAATCCAAGGTTCTGGTGAAATTTCTGGCAATGGAGAGGCTGTGACTTTCGCGTATTTGTGATCTTCAGGAAAATTATCGTCTACAAAATGAAGTAGATCATTCACTGTATTTGACATGTTCCACACCTGCTGTAAAAAGTTATCAGATAATGCGTTGGCAGCTTCAGCTGATCCACCTGGGGCCCGTCCAATACCGATGTCAATTCGATTTGAAAATAATGTAGCTAACGTATTATAAACTTCTGCCACTTTATAAGGTTTATAATAGGGTAATAAAACAGCCCCAGAGCCGATCCGGATTCTATTAGTGTTCGCTCCAATGTAACTCAACAACACTTCTGGTGCTGAACAAGCTAATCCTGGTAAATCATGATGTTCAGCAATCCAGTAGCGAGAATATCCTAGTTTTTCTCCCGCTTGAGCTAATTTCATAGATTCATTTAATGCCTCTTTGGCTGTTTGATTTGAAGAAATTGGTGACTGATCCAAAATGCTTAATTTCATCACTCCACCCCTACTTTCTTAATCCTTCACTTCAAGCAATCTTAATGAATAGTTTCCAACTTGCCCTTTTTCATATAAATTTGTAATCGAAGTAGAATATTGCTGAATTGTCCCTCTAAATGCTAATTCCCTCTCAGGAATTACCACATCAAATGTCCCTTGATATAGCAACGTTGCTATATCATGATACTCTTCACTCGTCACTTCAAAAGAAACCAAAATTTCATATAAATCATTCACTTTTCCTTGTTTATAATCGTACACTTTTATCAAAGTATCATTTAATATTATTTCATTAACCATGAATTGTCCCTCTTATTTCCTTTTATTAAAAATATAGCATTTGGATAAAGGGGTAGCAAATATGCTGTTTGTTCATTATTAAAAGGGCTAGCGTGAAAAAAGGTCCGTGGAATATTATCCCCAACGGACCTTCATTGATATTTATGCTAATCCCTTTTCAAGCAAGATAGCCTTCAAATATTTTCGAATTCTATACAATTTCGTTTTTACTGTATTTTTGTTTAGCTTTAATAATTCAGCTATTNNGTCCATAATTAATTTTAAGTAAAAACACGTTTTTTTGATCAGGAGAGAGGGAGTTAATCACAGAATGGATTTGCTCATTTAAGAAATTTAGTTCTACTTCCTGTTCAACATTTTGATTCATGATCACGTTCGTATTCTCAAGGTCTGTGTTTACTGCCAATCTTTCAGTCGTTTTTCTTTCTTTTCGGATCACGTCAATGGCTGTTCTCGTGGCAATGGATGACAGCCAGGCTCCCATTTTCTCTTTATCCTGAATGGTGTCCATTTTTTGATATGCTTTAAGTAAGGTTTCCTGAACCACATCCTCAGCCAAATAATGGTCTCTCGTAATACAGTAAGCTGCATGAAAAATCCGCTTATAATACAAATCACAAATTTCTTTCATATTAATAGAGCAAGTATCCATTTTCATCCCCTCCCTCACTTTCTATTCAAAATATTGCTTTACAAAATCCGGAACGTTATCACTGCTAAAGCTTTTTATATCGATATACCGATCATTATTATATTTAATAGCAACAACATATGGTCCATCAATATATCCCTTCGTATCCTTCAAAGTTGTTTCCAGCATTGTTTTATCTGTTACTTTAAGGATATTCCCTGAACTTTCCATCTGTTTGAATACTTCCTCATGGGAGTAGCCTCTATAGTCGATATCTAGTTCATCCTTCGGAGCAATGTAGGCAGTATCAATATCTGAAGCATTGATTCTCGCATTCTCCAATAACCCTTTTTCAGCAAGCCACTGTTCAAATTTCTTATATGAAACTCGCCATTCCATCATAACCGTTTTATCATTTCTCTGAAGAATTTCAATTACCGAATAGGCATCTCGATTATCCTGCATCTCTTCATACGTTGCCTGATTAATCTCATCTTTTAAGATGGAAATCGCTTCTTCCATTTCAGATGGGTCGACAATGATTGATCTTTTACTTACAGGACCATATGGCTGAATGGTTACCTTCTCGATCTGACCCTCTTTTACTTGAAAAATTTCATTCGTTACCCTTTTATATTCTGGCGATTCATAAATTAACTTATAAAATTGAGCATATTTATTTTTATCAATCTCGTAGTTTCTAACGATTCTCTTCCCATTTTTTAGCTCATAGACAAAAAAGGCAGATTCTCTTGAAGATGTGTTGTCACCCTTATTGGCTACAATTTCCTTATGAAGCCTTCTTAAAAGCTCGATATTATCTGTATCCTCTAGATAATAAGGTTCCGCTTCAGTATTATTAAAGTGGTAATAGCTGTTTCCAAAATGGACACGTTCAATTTCACTCGTATACGGAATATTTTTCTCATATTGAGTGAAATCCAACTGAAATAGCACGAAAAGCACCGCCATGGCACAAACATATATGAGAAACCCTCGAATATGAATGATTATCCTCCAAGATTTTTGTAGTACCATCTCAGCTATAAAATACCCTAGAATAGAGCCAAACAAATAACCTGCAATAAGCCAAAAGGCGCCGCCACCCATTTTCCCGAAGTACATTCCGCCTAATAACATAGAGCAAAATGTTGCTCCATATTTAAAGATTGGCTTCATAAATGGAAAAATGAGAGCCTGTGAAACTGCCTCAAGCCTTCTTTGCTTATAAACCCATAAGGATAACCCATAAAGTATAAAGATCAGCAAAATATAGATGATGATTTCTCCCCATCCAATCGGTCGTCTGCTGATTAAGCTCAAAGCGACTAAAGGGGAAAAGGACTCAATTTTATTTTCCATGAAATATTGTTCAGGAAAGCCGTATAAGTAAAACGGCAAATTAAAGCCAAATAGTATTATCAAGCCAATTGGCAGAAGCAGAAGAATATAGGTTAACCCGCCTTGGACAACAGATAATCCTGTTATCATCGCGACAAAAACGGATACCATGTAAATAACTAAATTAAACATAATCGTGATGCCTAGCCATTGAAATACATCGCTAATCGTTAAAAATTCATGCAAATTTAAAGGACCATAAATAATCAAAATTATTAGAGCGTTTAGAATAACTGGTGTTATTAAAATGACTGCTCCAAAAAGAGTAAACACGTGATATATTCGCTCTCTTTTAATTGGCAAACTATGCATAAAATCGCTAAAGTGCTTTACCTGCAAAAAGCGAAATAAGAATATGGCCAGCAGAACAGGAAGTGCTATAGATAAAATACTTTGAATCTCAGCATTATACTCGAATAGATTCTTTGCCCTTTGAAAATACAGATGCTCCTCAAACTTAGATTCTGTCATTAAAATTTCTAATGGAACAGCGATAAACAACCCTAGAAAATATACGATCGCTACCCATCCAACACTTCTCAAGATGGTTTTCCACATCTCTTTGCTAACCAAGGATATTTTGGACTGCATATCCAACATCCCCCATTTCATAAATAAAAATTTCTTCTAATGTTAGTGGCAGGATATCAAATATGATAGGGCTATACTTTTTTATTCTGGCTGATATCTCTTCTTCTTTTCCATTCACAATAAATAATTGGACACTTCCGCGTTTTTCCTTATGAAGGATTTTGACTTGGTCAAAGATTCCTGGTGGAGTCGGCCCATTAAAGGCAACCTGAATTTTGTGAGTGTCTGATTTTAGATCATCCAATTCTTTTTCAATCATTAACTTTCCTTTATGCATAATGCCAATGAAATCACATAAATCTTCAACCTCTCTTAAATTATGAGAGGAAATTAACAC
>NZ_JBALOZ010000412.1:0-7515 GCF_036965125.1 Bacillus sp. JJ1503 | reverse complement strand
AACATACAAATGAAAACGCTCTATTTGTTATTGATGCTGGAACTCAAAATCCATATATGGCTTCAGATTATGTCACTAAAAAATCAGGCAGGAGAACAGTTTTTGACCGTGGTCATGGAAATTTAGGCTACGCTTTATCAGCTGCAATAGGCGCACAAGTGGCAAGCCCACAATCAAAAGTATTCTCTATGTTTGGTGATGGAAGTTTCGCCATGTCTGTTGGTGAACTAGAAACTGCAAGCAGATTAGGGTTGCCAGTTGTCTTTCTTCTCTTCCAAAACAATAGTTACGGATGGATCAAAAAATTACACCAGCTTTATTATGATGAGCGCTATATCGGAGTTGATTTTAGTCAAATTAATGGGGCAAAAATTGCAGAGGGCTTTAATATTAGAAGCTTAAGAATTGATTCGAACGAAAAGCTCGAAGAAGGATTAAAGTGGGCAATCGACCAGCAAGGGCCTGTGTTTTTGGATATATTAATTGAACCGATTACGGATATTGTCCCGCCAGTGACAAATTGGAGAGAAGACAGCAAGCTTGATCCTTCCAAAAGAGAGGCACTTACTTACTAATCTCGTTATGGTCCTTTACTAGATGGACAGGGCCTCCTGGACATACTATGTAAAGGACTTTTACTTCATTATTATCTATACCAGGAATGTTTAACTGATGATTAAAAAACAAGGGGGTTAAACTTATATGATTTATTACATATTAAAGCGAATGTTTTCTCTCATCCCCGTCCTATTCGTGATTTCAGTAGTGATCTTCATGGTTATTCACTTAACACCTGGTGACCCTGCTTCTATCATGCTAGGAGAAGAAGCAACAGAAGATCAAATTAAGGAAATGCGTGAAGAACTTGGTCTTAATGCTCCTTTAATTCAGCAATATGCGGACTGGGTTATCAATGTTTTTAAAGGCGATTTAGGTACATCCTACTTTATGAAAGAGCCGGTAACAAGCGCTATCTTAAGCCATCTTGGACCAACCCTTTCACTTGCTATCTTAGGTCAAGTTGTGGCGCTGGTAATAGCCATCCCTGCTGGAATAATTGCAGCTAATCGAAGAGGATCCCTTACAGACCAGTCCTTAATGGGCTTTTCATTACTAGGAATGTCGGTTCCTAGTTTTCTGCTTGGATTATTTTTAATCTTAGTCGTTGGCGTTAAGCTGCAATGGCTGCCTATTGCAGGATATCAACCCTTAAGTTCTGGACTGTGGAACAGTTTGCAATACCTTATTTTACCTGCCATCGCATTGGGCGCCATTCAAGCAGCACTCATTGCTCGTATGACAAGGACATCAATGCTAGAGGTTCTAAATTCTAATTATATTAAAACTGCTCGAGCAAAAGGGGTAAAAGAACATATTATCGTGTACAAACATGCATTACGGAATGCATTTCTTCCAATTTTGACTGTAATTGGCCAGACATTTGGAACCTTAGTAGCTGGGGCAGTTGTTACCGAAACTATCTTTAATATCCCTGGTATTGGGCAAATGATCATAAATTCTATTGAAAGGCGCGATTATACAGTCATTCAGGGAGTTGTCTTATTTATTACCATTTCCTATGTTGTCATTAACTTAATTGTAGATTTGTTATATGCCTATATTGATCCTCGTGTCCGATTAGAGCGCAAGTAGGAAAGGAGTTTTGCTATTGTGGAAATTGAAAGCGTTTTAGAACACTCTACTGTCAAACACAAGCTTAAAAAACAACAAAGACAACTATTTATGCAGCGGCTTCTATCGAACAAACAAATACTTACCGGAGGCAGTTTATTACTCATCTTAATCATGATAACGGTCTTTGGTCCGCTACTAGTTCCGTTTAGTCCTTATCAAATGGAAGTGATGGATCGATTACTAGCTCCTAATGGATTGCATCTTCTAGGAACGGATGAATTTGGCCGAGATCTATTAACCCGCATTATTTATGGAGGCAGAATAACAATTGGTGTGGGCCTCTCGGTAGCATTAATATCTTCAGTCCTAGGTTTAATTGTTGGATTATATGCAAGCTACTATCGAGCGTTAGATCAAATTCTAATGAGAATCTGTGATGGTTTAATGGCTATTCCAGCAATTTTATTGGCCATTGCCTTAATGGCGGCATTAGGTCCAAATACTTTGAACGTTATTATTGCTCTAAGTATCGTTTTTACTCCATATATTGCTCGTGTCATTCGTTCATCTGCCTTGGTAGTTCGCGAACAAACTTATATAGAAGCAATGAGAGCACAAGGGGCAAGCAACTTGAGAATAATCTGGCGTCATATTATGCCTAATACCATCTCTCCTCTTGTAATTCAAGCAACGTTTATTTTTGCCGAAGCTATTATTATCGAAGCTGCTCTAAGCTTTTTAGGTGCTGGCGTCCCTGCTCCAGAGCCTAGTTGGGGAAGTATTTTACATGATGGAAAAACAGTAATATTTAATGCGTGGTGGATGACCGTTTTCCCAGGAATCACCATTGTAATGTCGGTTCTTGGATTAAATTTACTAGGTGATGGTCTCAGAGATTTAATTGATCCTCACACAAATCATGCAAAAAAATAACGATTCATAAGGGGTGATCAAAATGTCAGATGAACAGCATCTTTTACACGTACAAGATCTTAAAACCCATTTTCATACAGAACGTGGACGGGTCACTGCCGTTGATGGTGTCTCCTTCCATGTGAAGCAAGGAGAAATTTTAGGTGTAGTCGGTGAATCTGGTTGTGGGAAGAGTGTTACCTCTCAATCTATATTAAGATTATTTGATGAAAAAAACACCGTTCAATATGATGGTACGATCAATTTTAAAGGTAAAAATCTATTAAACCTATCAAAGTCAGAAATGCAGGAGATACGCGGGAATGATATAGCCATGATATTTCAAGATCCGCTTAGTTCATTAAACCCTGTCTATACGATCGGATTCCAAATTGCAGAGGCCATCCTTTTACATCAAAAAGTGACAAAGAAAGAGGCCTATGAAAAAGCAGTCGAAATGCTGAGATTGACTGGTATCCCCTCTCCAGAGAAACGAGTTAATGAATATCCTCACCAATTATCAGGAGGAATGCAGCAACGGGCCATGAT
The DNA here is from genome assembly GCF_036965125.1 of Bacillus sp. JJ1503. NCBI lineage: Bacteria > Bacillati > Bacillota > Bacilli > Caryophanales > Bacillaceae > Bacillus > Bacillus sp. JJ1503. The sequence goes on along the minus strand of NZ_JBALOZ010000412.1, from coordinate 4,419 downwards.
CGCAATCGCCCTATCATGCCAGCCGCAATTATTAATTGCTGATGAACCTACTACAGCTCTTGATGTAACGATCCAAGCACAAATATTGGATCTTATTGTGAAATTAAATCGTGAGCTGCAAATGGGAGTTATCTTTATCACCCATGATTTAGGAGTAGTTTCAGAAATTTGTACAAGGGTGGTTGTGATGTACCTTGGGCAAATAGTGGAAGAAGCAGATACAGTAAGTCTTTTTGAAAATCCGCTTCATCCATATACAAGAGGTTTAATTAAATCTATTCCTCATCTAGATAGTGATCGTTCAAAGGACCTGCATGTAATTAAGGGTACAGTTCCTGCTTTAGATAACATTCCAAAAGGCTGCCGGTTCGCCCCTCGCTGCCCGCATGCCGATGCATTATGCAATGAAAACATGCCTGAGCTTACCTCTTTTCAAGGTTCCCAAAAAGTAAGATGCTGGCATGCAGATCAAATTATGGAGGGAAGTTATGTTAGTACAGGAACATGAAAATAAAACACCGCTTCTGGATATCCAAGGACTGAAAAAATATTACCCTGTTAAAGGATCATTAAAGAGTTTCGGAAAGGCAAAAGAACATATCAAAGCAGTAAACGATGTCTCCTTTCAACTATATGAAGGTGAGACTTACGGAATGGTAGGAGAATCTGGCTGCGGGAAAAGTACAACCGGAAGAACGATTTTAAGATTACTAGAACCAACCGTGGGAAAAGCCATTTATAAGAACCAAGATATTTTCCAGCTTGATAGCAGAAAGCTGCGCGACTTGCGCCAAGAAATGCAAATGGTCTTTCAAGATCCTTATTCATCTTTAAATCCAAGAATTAGAATTGGACACATCCTCGAAGAACCGCTAGCGATTCATTCAATTGGAAATAAAAAGGACCGTACCGAAATGGTTATGAACATCCTGGAAAAGGTAGGATTACGCGAAGATCAATACTATCGGTATCCACATGAATTCTCAGGCGGACAACGTCAGCGTATTGGGTTAGCAAGAGCCCTTATTATTAATCCGAAAATCGTCATTCTAGACGAGCCGGTTTCTGCACTTGATGTGTCTATTCAATCACAAATTATTAATTTATTAAAAGAACTACAAAGAGATTTAAAGCTCACCTATATCTTTATTTCGCATGATATCAGTGTTGTTCGGCATATTTGTGACCGAATCGGTGTTATGTACCTGGGCAAAATCATGGAAGAAGCACCAACGGATCAGCTTTTTGCTAATTCAAAACATCCCTATACCCAAGCTTTATTATCTGCTGTACCACAGTCTAATCCAAAATATAAGAAAGAAAGAATCATATTAAAAGGAGATATCCCCTCTCCTCTATCTCCGCCCTCGGGATGTGTTTTTCATACACGCTGCCCTTTTGTGAAAGATATTTGTAAACATCAGGAACCAATTAAAAAGGAAATTGGCGACCGTCATTTTGTTGCTTGCCACCTCCATTCCTAAAAATAATAATCTTGGGAGAGGATTAAATGGATATAAACAAGCTTTATACAGAGTTGGAATCGATATACCCAACATTAGTTGACATACGGCGTGATCTGCACAAACACCCAGAACTCTCATTTCAAGAAGTCCGCACACCAAAATTAATTGCAGACTACCTAACAGATTTAGGATTAGAAGTGAGGACAAATGTTGGAGGAAGAGGAGTTGTCGGTCTCTTAAGAGGAAAGCATAAGGGAAAAACAGTGGCCCTTCGCGCTGATTTCGATGCTCTTCCCATCCAAGATGAGAAAAATGTCAGTTATAAATCCCAAGTGCCTGGAGTTATGCATGCATGTGGCCATGATGGTCATACGGCAACCTTATTAGGAGTGGCAACGGTTTTAGCTAAATTCCGTGAAGAATTAGCAGGAAATGTCGTTTTTATTCACCAATTTGCAGAGGAATTAGTACCTGGTGGAGCTAAAGCGATGATTGAGGATGATTGCTTAAAAGGGGTCGATGTAATCTTTGGCACACATCTTCAAGGAGCTTTGCCATTCGGAAAGGTTTATTATCGCGAGGGCTACGCAATGGCAGCCTCTGATTTCTTTGAAATAAAAATATTTGGGAAGGGCGGGCATGGTGCCTCCCCTCATCTAACAGTAGACCCTTTAGTAACGGCAAGTCAAATCGTCCTAAATCTTCAGCAGATTATTAGCCGCCGAGTAGATCCAGTAAAGCCTGCTGTACTGACTGTTGGTAAATTACATTCTGGTACAGCGATGAATGTGATACCTGAAACGGCTGAAATGTCTGGAACAGTAAGATCCTTCGACCCTGAAACTAGAGATTTAATAGAGATGGATATAAAGAATATCGCAAATGCCGCTTGCCTTCAGAGCAGAGCAACTTGTGAAATTTCTTATATTCGCGGCTATGATGCCGTTTGGAATCATCCAAAGGAAACACAGTTTATTCGAAATATCGCAGTTGAGGTTGTTGGGACAGAAAATGTGATGGAAAGGAATTTAGCAATGGGCAGTGAGGATTTCACTTACTATCTTAAAGAAGTGCCTGGTACCTATTTTTTTGTAGGTGCAAGTTTAAGTGATTCAGCAAAGGTTTACCCACACCACCACCCGCGTTTTGACTTTGATGAAAAAACCATGCTAACGGCAGCAAAAATTTTAGTAACTTCTGTTATTAAATATAATGAGAAAACTAGCAACCAGATTAATAATTCAATAGAGGTTTAGTACAGTTTTATAAATTTAAAAAACAATTATTAAAGGGGGCTATTAAATGTTTAGAGCAAAGAATTGGATGCTAGCGATGATCATGCTAGTCGTTTTCATGTTAATTGGGTGTAGTTCGGATAAGACAAGTGAAACGAACGATGGAAAAGGTTCAAAAGCAGGAGGACAACTAAAGGTTGCATTGGTTACACAGCCGCCAACACTAGACCAGCCAACAACTACAGCTACAGTTAGTCGTGATACATCAAGAGTTATGTTTGAAACTCTTTTAACAACGAACTCAGAGTACAAAGCCGTTCCTATGCTAGCTGAATCGGTTGAATCAAGCGAAGATAATAAATCCTTTACCTTCCATTTAAGAAAAGGTGTTAAATTTCATAACGGAAAAGAAATGAAAGCAGAGGATGTTGTAGCCTCCATGAACCGCTGGATGGAGAAATCATCGATAACAGGTAAGATTTTTGATGGTGCGGTGTTCCAAGCAAAGGATGACTATACGGTTACATTGGAGTTAGCCCAGTCTTCCCCACTTGCTTTAGATACAATGGCCTCAGCCAAGATGGCGGCTGCGATTATGCCAAAGGAAATTGTTGAATCTGCCACTACTGAAGGAGTGTCTGAATACATCGGAACAGGTCCATATAAATTTGTTGAATGGAAACAGGATCAGTATATTCATTTCACTAAATTTGAAGAATACTCCCCTTCAGAATCAAAGTCTGATGGATTAGCAGGAAAGAAAGAAGCATTGGTGGACGATCTCTATTTCTATATCGTTCCAGATGCCTCCACAAGAATGGCTGGACTCCGCTCCGGTCAATATGATTTCGTCTATACAGTTCCTTTTGACAACTACTCACAATTAAAAAATGAAAAGAATCTGTATCCTGTTTTTGATACTTATGGGGAAATGCTGATGATTTATAATGAAAATCAAGGTTTATCAGCAAATGTAAAAATGCGTCAAGCTATAAATGCAGCCCTTGATATTGACAAAATTATGCTCGCCTCCTTTGCCGATGAAGACTTATACTGGCTACACCCAGGATATATGACGAATGTTGTAAGTAACTGGCACAGTGAAGCAGGAAAAGAGTTCTATAATCAAAAAGATACAGAGAAGGCAAAGAAATTATTAGGTGAATCTGGTTATAACAATGAAGAATTCAGAATTATGACAACTCGTGATTATCCTCAATTCTATAATGCGGCTGTTGTTATACAGGATCAATTAAAAGCAATAGGGATGAATGTAAAATTAGAGTTTTATGATTGGGCAACACTTTTAGATAAACAAAATAATCCTGGGGATTGGGATGCAGTTGTCACAGGATCCTCTACTGTAACAACCCCATCGCAGCTTGTGTCTTTAAGCCCTTCTTTTGCTGGCGGGATGCACGACCCTAAGATTACGGAACTGCTGCAAACTTTAGAAACCTCTACAAGCCAAGAGGAAGCAAAAAAGATTTGGGATCAATTACAACAATATGCATGGGAAAATCACGTTCCTGTAACGATTTTAGGGGGGTACAATAATTTATACGGAGCAGCCGATAAGGTAAAGGGAATTTCAACTCTGTCCGGACCTATTTATTGGAATACATCAGTGGAAAATTAATCAATTAAAAGGGTTAATCATATGGATGTAACAATCTATATGGTTAACCTAATTTTTTTAATACTATGAAGTATTATGT
>NZ_JBALOZ010000411.1:0-1670 GCF_036965125.1 Bacillus sp. JJ1503 | reverse complement strand
GCGGAGGATTTAGGGGACCAGGTGGACCACCGCAAATGAGACAGGGCGGCGGTGGCTTGCTATCCAAGCTGTTAGGCCGCGGGAACCAACAGGCTCGCGGTATAGGGGCTGGACCGCTGCAAACAGCAAGCAGAGCAGCCGGAGCTGGAGGTAACGGTGCAGGGGGAATCCTAAAAACTCTTAGTAATCCAGGGGCTATTTCAGGCTTCTTAGAAAATACACAGAAAGTATTAAACTCAGCTCAGCAATTCGGGCCAATGGTACAGCAATATGGGCCAATGGTAAAAAACATTCCAGCGATATGGAAGCTTTATCGAGGATTAAAAAACTCATCAGATGACACGGAAGAGAAAGCTCAGGAAAAAAAGGAGCCCGCCAAGACAAAAAAAACTGCTAAACAAACTAAGAAAAAAGAAGGGACATCCGAACAGATTTCCATTCAAAGCGAAAAAAAGAGTGAAATAGGAACCTCCATGCCGAAGCTTTACGTTTAAATAATCTGCTTACGGAATAATTTTTTATGTCCATGATGAGAAACACTACCTTTGGAATTCTCTTTTAGTATTATTATGATCAAATGTCCGATATAATAGTATACGTGATTTGTTCATTTATCCAATTGAACTAATATAACATAATTAGTCACCATATATAGATTCAAACTTAAGGGGGTTTCTTTGATCATGGAGATTATTAAAATTTCACCGCGGGGCTACTGCTACGGTGTTGTAGATGCCATGGTAATTGCGAGAAATGCTGCACTCGATAAAAATTTGCCTAGGCCCATTTATATTCTTGGAATGATTGTTCATAACAAACATGTAACCGATGCTTTTGAAGAAGAGGGCATCATTACACTTGACGGAAGCAATCGTTTAGAGATTCTTGAAAAGGTCGATAAAGGTACTGTTATTTTCACAGCACATGGAATTTCTCCTCAAGTGAGGGAATTGGCAAAGCAAAAAGGACTCATTACTATAGATGCAACGTGCCCTGATGTTACGAGAACCCATGATTTAATTAAGGAAAAAACAAAAGAAGGCTTTAAAATTATCTACATTGGCAAAAAAGGGCATCCAGAACCAGAAGGAGCTGTAGGAGTAGCTCCTAACGATGTTCACCTTGTTGAAACGATAGATGATGTCAATGCATTAAATATTCATAGCGAAAAAATTGTTGTCACGAATCAAACAACAATGAGCCAATGGGATGTTAAGCATGTGATGGAGCAAATTAAGGAGAAATATCCACATGCTGAATTCCACAAAGAAATATGCTTAGCAACCCAGGTTCGTCAGGAGGCTGTTGCCGAACAAGCCGGTGAAGCTGATGTCCTTATTGTCGTCGGCGATCCAAAAAGCAATAACTCAAACCGGCTCGCACAGGTTTCACAAGAAATTGCCGGAACAAACGCCTACCGTATTGCCGATGTAACTGAGCTAAATATTGAGTGGATTAAGAATGCATCAACCGTTGCCGTGACATCAGGAGCATCTACACCAACTCCAATCACAAAAGAAGTCATTTCATTTATTGAACAGTTTAATCCGAATGATGAAAGTACATGGGTAAAAGAGAAAAAAGTGCCATTAAATAAAATTTTACCAAAGGTTAAAAAATAAATAAAAAAGAGGGCATCCTAAAAAATGGCAGCCCTCCTTTTTTATAAG
>NZ_JBALOZ010000410.1:0-4262 GCF_036965125.1 Bacillus sp. JJ1503 | reverse complement strand
TTCTCGAGTTTGAGAACTGTCTAGCTCCAGCGCCTACCCCCTCGAGGTCACAAGCCAATCCTCCCAGAAAGGTAAAGTACACCTTTCCGGGAGGCTCGTCTTGTGCTTGTCGGGGGTGGGCAAGGCGCTTCCGCTTTTATTGCTAGGAATGCGTTTTCATAAAACAGTTTCCTTCACAATTTTATAATTTTTATGATTAACTACAGTCCTTTGTTCTAGATCAAGGTCTCGATAATTTCCCATATAAGAAAGATCGACGATCACTGAGTTTTCGTTTACCTTTTCGACAATTCCCTGCAATCCATCACGGAATTCAATTACATTTCCTACTTCTGCTTTTTTCAAAAGCCTCGCCCCTTTTTGCAAGATTTGAATTAAGAGATTAATAACATTTTGCACTATATTTTATTTTTCGTAAAGTAATATGTTATTATTTCGTTAAATTACCTAATTTTACCTCGTGTAATTGAGTGCGCTTTCATTGTAATGGCTGCTGGCCATATAAATTTAGATCACATTTGAAGTTTGAGGATCCCATGGAAAACAAAACAATATTCATATAATATAAATGTAATAATAGGATGAGGGTGCTGAAATATGAACGAGGAACAAATTCAAGAAATACTCGAGAAGTTAAAGAATGGGGAATTATCGGAGTACTATGTAACAAAGGAAGAGTTTCTTCCTGTGCGTATTGTACTTGTCAAAAGGGATGATTTTAAGCATTTTAGAGGCATTGCAAAACGCGGAGGGGCTGTGCTGTATAGTTACGTAGAAACAGCTAGAAGTTAAAAGGAATAGGCATTAAAGGATGCTTGAATTGATTCAAGCATCCTTTTTAACATAGTGGAGGAGAAATGCACCACGAATATGGTATGAGCTAGGTTACAGAGTTGAACTGACACCATGCAGCCCCGTTTTTTAAATTGCAGATCCGATATTAAAAACATCGTGATAAGGCCCTGGGACTTATGAATCATTTTCCGATATACTTTACTGAGTAAATATGTGTTTTCGATAGATTAATAACTTCCTCGATAAATTTTTCTTGGGATTCTTTAAAGCCATTTTGGATCCAATTTTTGATGAGTCCGTAAAAGCCATAAGCTGTATATCGTTTAAAATAATCCATATTGACTGGGATATTGTTGATGGTTTCGAAAATAAATTGTTCTTTATAGATTTTTAAGATCGTTTGAGGGAACCGTGTATGTAGTCCCGGTAACGTGTCATCATAGTTAATCAGTTCAAAAAAATGCTGGTTTTTATAAATATAAGAAACGATATTAAAAGATGGTTCATTTAGCTTGGCCGTATATACTTTCTGACCTGTTACATATGGTTTGCCAACTGAATCTTCTAACCCTTGTAGCATAGAAATAAGTAAATCTTCAGCTATTTCAATTTTATCTAAGTAATGGACATAAAAGGTACTGCGATTATAAGCGGCAAAATCAACAATATTTTTTACAGAAACGGAATGGTAACCCTTTTCTTTTATGAGTTCAATCATTGCTTGCTTTAAATGTTCTTTTGTCCGATTTTGTCGCCCGGATGTCGTATTTTGTTCGTTATTCATGATGATACCTCCCTGAAAATAGACAGATTTATCATAAGTGTCTAATTAGTAGACACTTAATGATATCTTAATGATTGTTAAATGTGTACAAAGTAGTAAAATTTAATTGTGAACAAAATAGCACAGATATTAAATCTGGCTAGCATTTTTCACGAGTATGTAGTATGGGAACTATAATCATGGGGGGAATTTAGAATGGGGAAACTGCAAGACAAAGTAGCTGTCATTACAGGTGGAGCATCTGGAATTGGAGCAGCAACAGCACGTTTATTTGTTTCAGAAGGGGCTAAAGTGGTGCTTGTTGATTTAAATGAGGAAAAAGGGAAAGCTTTTGAAGTAGAATTGAAAGCGCTTAACGCTGAAGCTCTTTTTATTAAAGCAAATATTACGAGTGAAGAAGAAGTAGCAAATATCTTTAAACAAACAGTTGAAACGTTTGGCAAAGTAGATGTAGTCTTCAACAATGCGGGGATCGGCCGTGTTCATCCTTCACATGAATTAGAGTACTCAGAATGGCGTAATACTGTAAATGTTGATTTAGATGGAGTCTTCTTAGTAGCACGTGAATCTATCCGTGAAATGTTAAAAACAGGTGGCGGCACGATTGTGAATACGGCATCTATGTACGGTTGGGTTGGATCACCTGGTTCAGCAGCCTATAACGCAGCAAAAGGTGGCGTGATAAACTTAACTCGTTCACTTGCGCTTGAATATGCAGAACAAAATATTCGTATTAACGCATTATGCCCTGGTTTTATTGATACACCTATTATTCCAGAAGAAAGCAAGCAAGTTCTATCTGCAGCCACACCGATGAAACGCCTTGGTCAAGCGGAAGAAATGGCAAAAGCAGTATTATTCATGGCTTCCGATGATTCTTCATTCATGACTGGTAATAGTTTAATCGTTGATGGCGGATATACGGCTCAATAATCAATTATGGGGTAGGATCTTTTACTTCAAGTTTGAAACAGGCAATAGTTCTTTGTGGATACTAGCTTTGTGGAAATTATTTGTACCATCTGGAACTAAACAGGAAAAAATGACTTTACATTGCTATATATACTTAATTAGAGATGTTTTAATTCAATATAATTCAAGGGGATATAATGATTTTCGTTATGATAATAAAGGGGGAAATTTTTCATGAGCAATCGTTTTGATGGGAAAGTGGTATTAATTACAGGTGCAGGATCTGGTTTAGGACAAGCTTCCGCTTTACAAGTAGCTAAAGAAGGAGCAAAACTTTCACTCGTTGATTTAAACGCTGCTTCATTAGAAGAAACAAAAGGGAAAGTGTTAGAAGTTGCGCCAAACGCAGAAGTATTGCTTATTACTGCAAATGTGGCAGATGAAACAGCAGTTGAAAACTATGTAAATGAAACCGTTGAGAAATTTGGGAAAATCGATGGCTTCTTCAACAACGCAGGGATCGAAGGAAAACAAAACCTAACTGAGGATTTTGGCATTGATGAGTTCCAAAAAGTAGTGAATATCAACTTAAATGGTGTTTTTTACGGAATGAAACATGTATTGAAAGTTATGAGAGAACAAGGTTTTGGCTCTATCGTTAATACTGCTTCTGTTGGTGGTATTCGTGGAGTAGGAAACCAATCTGGTTATGCAGCTAGTAAACACGGCGTGGTCGGATTAACAAGAAACTCTGGAATTGAATACGGTCAATACGGGATCAGTATTAAAGCCATTGCACCAGGGGCAATCATGACACCGATGGTCGAAGGTTCATTAAAACAAATGGATCCAGAAAACTGGGAAGAAGTAGGGAAACAATTTGTTGAGCCAAATCCAATGAAACGTTTCGGTAAACCAGAAGAAGTGGGATATTTAGTGGCATTCCTGCTATCAGATCAAGCTAATTTCATCAATGCAACCGTTATTCCAATTGATGGCGGACAATCATATAAATATTAAAAGATAATTTACCCGCTGATTTTTACTAAAAAAGGTTTAAATTTTCTAATGATACGTAGGTAAAAAGAAGACATCGTTCTAAGTTCTATGAGCGGTGTCTTCTTTTTTGATGTAAAGAAAAAATTATTTAAGTCAAATAGTCTAAAGAAGGATTTATGCACATATTCTTTAACATCTATATGACATTTGATGGAAGGGGGTATTTAAAGTGGGGATTAGGCTTATAAAAATTTCAGCCATTTACTTTGCAGTAGGTGTTTTAATCGGATATTATATGTCAACCTCTCATTCTTATGTCCTAACACCGGTTCATGTACACATTAATCTGCTTGGATGGACTGCGCTAACGTTAGCAGGCATACTTTATTATTTATTTCCAAAGCTCGCAGCTTCTAAGTTAGCAAAATGGCATTTTTGGCTGCATAATATCGGCTTGCCTATTATGATGATTGCACTAGCGATTTTAATCACAACCCAAAACGAAGCATTTACTCCAGGAACAGCCATTGGCGCTACCATCACAGTCATCGGCGTATTGCTATTTGTCTTAAATATTTTAATAAATTTAAAAGATAATAAAGAATAGAATTAATAAATGTATATAAACAAAAGGCTGGATTCAACGATATATTAACGTTGAATCCAGCCTTTTTATATTTATTTTTGTTTGAGCTCCATTATTACTTTTCTTGAAAAGTCCTTGAGGGCTTGAATAATTTCTTTCTTTGTCCGTTCGTCCTCTACTGCATTA
>NZ_JBALOZ010000409.1:0-1795 GCF_036965125.1 Bacillus sp. JJ1503 | reverse complement strand
ATTAATTGCTGATGGTTTTCCGATTTCAGCTGATTTCTCAGTACCTTTTTTAGACCCATTTAATGATAGTTTTAACCTAAAACAACGTGTAAATGTTGTGGTATATGCATTTAATGAACGAGATAGCAGTAAAAAGGATGAAAATTCGATATTAGGAGAAAAACCTATTTTATTTACTTTAGGACAGCAAATACAAGGCGGTCTTGATGGACGTTTTTTATCAAGTTTGGGATTATCAAGTATTAAGAATTCGATATTAGTAGTTTTAGATTTTCCGGATATTCACCCAGCATTTAAGAAAGATTTATTTATNNTAAGGAGCCTTTAAAGCTTATAAAACAAAACTTAAAAGCATTTTTAGAAGGTTCTGAAGAACTTCATGAATTTAAAAATAAGCGAATTGAAGAAGGATTGAAAAATACATTATCTACAGATTCGCAGAATTTAAAAGAGTTAATGAATAAGTGGGTAATTAGGAATCCATCTATTTTAAAAGGGTTAATGTCAGGACAGTTGGTTATGGGTGGAGGAACTCAACCTCCAACTGGACCCAAAGTACCAAAACCAAAACCAGTCCCACCAAGCCCAATAGTCTTAAAAGAAGAACCAACTTATTTTAATTTGAATATGAAAAAAGTTGAAGATAAATATAGAAAAAAAGTAATACAGAATACGAATTTTACAATTTCTTTTACAACAGATGCCCCAGAGAATTATTTTGAAAGAACAGTAAATCCGGTAGATCTAAAAATTTTATTTGATGGAAAAGAGATTGAGTCTAATTTTGTAAAAAGTATGAAGCCAGGTATATTTTCAATTACCTTTACAAAGGCATTTTCTCAAAAATTAAAAGAAAGTAACGTAAAAGTTTTGATTTCATGTCCGAACACGAATTTTAGTTCTGATCATGAATTTACTTTGATTATTAAAAAGAAAGAAGATGGTCCGAAGCCTGGAGATAATCAAATGGGCTTACCAGATTATCAAGAAATTAATTTAAGTTCTGGATATGATGGCGTTACAGAAGAAACAGCAGCAATGCTTGATGGTGATATAGTATTAATTAATGTTGATAATAAATACTTCAAAGCACACTTGCAGACATTAAGTAATAACGAAAGTGATAGAATGTATGCTAAAGCGTTGTATATTTACTCAATGTTATTTAGTACGATATCTGCAAAAGCGTTATTTAATTATAATGGTACCGATAAAGAAGTGGATTCTAAGGAAGTAGATGTTTATGAAGCTATAATACAAGATACCATGGCTGTAGCACGCACATTATTTGTTACGGAAAATTTAATTATTAATTTGAAGAAAGGTCTTTAAGATGGTGGCTCAAATGAGCCACCCTTATTATTACTTTGGTTATTAGCCCCTGTCATTACCGTTCTATAAACGTTATGGGATGTTGTATACCCAATTATCATTTATTATACTGTACTTATCTTACAACGCTAATTTATATTTCAGTATATAAATAATAATCAGATGAAGTATAATACCTGTTTCTTAAAGTTGTTTTACACAAATTTTACACATTTCATCTACAAAACCTTATCAAATCAATACTTTGACCGCTATTTCGACCCCGACTACCGTATCTTTAGATAAAAACAAAATTTACACACCCACAACACTAATATACAGCATTTGTGGGTGTTTTTTAAGAAAAAGGTAAGATTTGTATTCATTTTCATATTTGTTACACAGTGCAATACAGAAGAGGTATAGCAATTTGTAAGCCTTTTCAACTAACATTCTTTTATTTAATTTCTATTGATAATAGTTC
>NZ_JBALOZ010000408.1:0-3442 GCF_036965125.1 Bacillus sp. JJ1503 | reverse complement strand
CCCTTCAACCATTTGGCTTTCGGCCCATTACCTAACTGTCTACGCTTAAAGACGAAAGTTACCTTTAGCCCTCCAAGACTCGCTACGAGTGAATGGCTAGTTCTTACTCGACGGGAATCCCACCCGTTATATGATACGACCTATGCTCGGCCGCACAACTGCCCATTTAGTGAAAAAGAAAGCGTTCCTGCTTATTACAGAAACGCACCCGTTAGTTTAAGTGAAACCTTTCACAATTATTATATAACAACTTAAAAATTAACCAGTAATCTCTCTTCCAATTCTGTATTCCCAAATTTGATACTATGTTAATGGCTACAACAACGGAAAAAGGAGACGGGCACCCTGCTGCATTAACCTCTGTAAAGGAGAGCGCTGACATATATCCTCCATTTGTAAAGAGACAGAATCATGTAGGTCCCGCTCAAATTGGTCTGTAAGGTCTTTTGCCACGTCTTTACTGTAAAAAAATTCACAAACTTCGTAATTTAAGCGAAAACTTCTCATATCATAGTTTGCTGCTCCTACTTCCGCTACTTCCCCATCGATAACCATCGACTTCGCGTGCAGCATGCCTTTGTTATATAGGTAGATATGAACCCCTGCTTCCAACAACTCTCCGTAATAAGTAAAACTTGCATGTTCTACGATTTTTTGATCCCCTCGACGAGGAACCAGCAGTCTTACACGTACTCCACGTTCAACTGCTGTCTTAAGTCCCATAATAATATCTTGATCTGGTACAAAGTAGGGTGTGGTGATATCAACAGTCTTTGTGGCTTGTGTTATCCCGATAAAGTAAGCCTGCCTAATAACTGGCGTAGGAATACCAGGATTGCCTTCCACTGTCTGTACATAGGCTTGGTGCGTCCCATTGGTCGGAACTTCATTCGCGTTTGTTTCTTCAATAGTCCCCAACTCGGTGCTCCATTCTGTCAACATGGTAAATGGGTTTGATAAGCTGGTTGTAGGAGTGGTGGGGGAACCATCTTTTCCAGTTTTTGTTTTCATTCTAGATTTTGTATTTATTTGTTCTGGTGAAGCAATATTCCAATGGTCTTCGAAGATCATTTTCAAATCAGATGAAGCTTCACCCACTACTCTTACATGAGTGTCACGCCAGTGTCCTACATTTGGCTTTAATCCGGTATATTCATCCCCAATATTAATCCCACCGGTAAAAGCTTCCCTACCGTCGATTAGAACAATTTTACAATGATCCCGGTTATTCAAAGTTGAAAAAATCCAAGGGGGACGTAAAGGAAAAATATTCCGACATTCTATTCCTGCATCCATCATCCGAAAAATCTGAGTTTTAGATAATTTTCTGCTCCCCCAACCGTCTCTTATAAAACGGATATTCACACCGTCCAATGACCGTTCAATCAGTAAGTCCGTAATACGCCTTCCAATTTGGTCGTCTTTATATATGTAATATTCCAGGTCAATCGTTTTTTTGGCGTTCTGTATAGATTCCATTAGTATATCATAGGTTTTAATCCCATTTATGAGCACCTGTACATGACCAGTCCTCAATCCATCCACGGTCAAATGTTTCAATGCTTGTGCGATCACCTGAGCTGAACCGCCAAGGGAATCAGGCAGCGTGTCTGATTCGTTAGAAGTAGAAGTCGGCTTTTTACGGCGCTTCATACGTATGGGATTTGATGAAATTAAATAAAGCCCAAATCCAATTACAGGGAATATAAAACTAATGGTTATCCAATTTAAAGCCACTGCTGGTCGCCGTACCTCTCGAATCGCCATAATTATCATAAAAACAGTATTTAATAAATAAAGTCCAAAAATCCATCCCAAAATAAGCACCCTCTTTTACCTTTTAAAATGTGCAAATAGTAACAAGTTTATAACATATAACCCTGGGATTAACGAAAACAATTGGTACCCATGTTTTTCTCTTTTTTGATATTGAAGGGTTTCCAAATACCTCAATAAAAGTAACGTGTGGTCCTTTGTTTTATTGAAAACTTGGCTTGACATTAATGGTTGGAATTATTTAAAACAATGATATAAGCACAAGAAACGGGATAGGTAAACGCATATTCTTAATAGCAAAAAGAAATGAGGACTGTTTTTATGAATTCAGAAGTACAGGTTATGCCACAACAAATAGATATAACAAATACAGATGAACGAATTATAAGGAGACCAATTTTCATTAGACCGCCTTTTCTAAGACCTTTTTTTTGGAGACCTCCTATTTTCTGGAGACCTCCATTTTTTTGGAGACCCTATCTTGGAAACCCCTTTCTAGCAGGATTACTGGGTGGAGTATTGGGCGGTCTATTGGTTAGTACATTATATGGTCCTTATAGATATGTTTACTGGTATCCATATCCATATTATCCGCCATACCTTATTTATTAATTTCTTATAAGTCATCCTTTGGGTGCTTTTTGGTGCTAATCAATATTGTGTTAATTTCCTAGTAATATTTAGCGTACAATTTTATTAAGATATAAAATAAAATTTACCCATTTTCTTTAACCATCCTTTTTTAGGATGGTTTTACATTTTGTTACAATTGGTAAATCACCCAATACATAGCAAATAAAAATTTCCAAATACTATTTTATTAATTCAAATTCACCTAAAAGAGGGATATTATATGACGTCTTTAATCACACATACTTGTTGAGAAAATTTTCTTTTAAAGGAATCTTTTTAACCATTTCAAGGAGAGATTGAGACTGTATTACTATCAATTTCCCGCAACTCCACCTATTTTGGTTAATTCCTTGTTCAACTATCCTGCCTTTTAGTTTAAGTGTAATCCTTAACAATCTCGATTGCATTATATATAAATATGTGTTGCTTTACTCAACATTATGGCCCTAAAATAAAAATAAACGCTGATCCTTATTACTGGAAAGTGCCGTTAGCTGAATAATATCTTACTCAATAGTGACTAACAACTTAACAACTCTAATCAACTTTTTCGGTATCCTTCCAATCATAAAACCTTTCTAGATGCCATTTATTTTTTAGCCTTACAAAGTTGTTATCTTCAATCCACTTATGTAAGTCGTTATAAGCCTCCATTATTTTATAATTAGAATCTTTATGTCTCATAGCCGCATATTTTGAGGTGGTATGGTTAGAGTTACCATATCAGTTGGTATATCCTCGTACTCTTTTACTTCAACACAAACCCAATAACCATCTTCATCAGCAGTTTCATTTTCCACAACAAACGCACCAAATTGCTCAATGGGATTAACAACCTGCTTAATTTCGCTTATACGCTCGCATAATCTTAATGACGCTTTGGGTATTTCAACTAAATATTGGTCGCCAGAACATAAAACTCGAAAACCTACTAACCTTAATTCATCAAGCCCTTTAATAGCCTTATTTTGTATTATTGTTTCTGACATTTTAATTCCCCCTCTATTTACGATAAATTACAGTTTCTCGAAAC
>NZ_JBALOZ010000407.1:0-2224 GCF_036965125.1 Bacillus sp. JJ1503 | reverse complement strand
TCATTATCCTACTAAGACAAAAGCCAGCAATAATGCTGGCTTTTTCATTTTCCACATTTCATTTATTTAAATATTATTTCCTTTTACATCATTTTTTTGAGGTATGGAATCTTTCGCCATACAAAATGACTTAGCAAAAAACTTAGAATGATTCCTAAAAATGCCGTCATTAGAAATTTAGTCCAGACTGATATTGGTAGGTCATTCAATGTATATTGAAGGAAGACAACTACTGGGACATGGATGAAATAAACAACAAATACATTGTTTGATAACATCTTAGACCAACGATTAGTGCCGTTAATTTTTTCTCTAAATAAAATTAGAAGACCGATTACAAGCGAAATACACAGTAACGTCTCAATGAATGATCGAGTCAACGAACCAAAGTTTTGTCCACCTTTTAAAAGAAAAGGATCTACCGTATTCCCTCCAAAATACAAAATAGTTACTATTAATACTCCAATAATAAGCCAGATGTATCCTACTCTCGCACTCAAAGTTAAAAACCATTTGCGATGATAGGCCATAATACCTAAACAAAAGAAACTCACATACTGTGGTACATGTGCAAATTCTGTTTGAATAAATCCTACGAAAGCTGTCCAATGATCAATAGGAAACCATATCCTTGTAATGAAAGTCACTAAACTAACGATCAACCACAGGGAGAGAATCTGATAAACCTTAATATTTCCATCAAATTTTTTTGTGGATTTCTTGGATGTAAAGAAGGTCCAGACTGAAAACACAACCGCATACACAAGTAAATGCTCTAAAAACCATAAATGGCCAAATTGCATATCAGGCCATGATGGTCCAGACCAATTCGTGGGTTCACTACCAAGTCCAAAAAATATATTAACATAGTAAGAAAAAAATGAGATGGGTTCATAATCTCTGAAATTAATGTAATATAAATACATCAGAATAGGAATTATCACGAGAAATCCCAGTAGTAATGGAATACCAATTCTAATAAGCCGTTCTTTTAAAAACCGTTTCGGCCCTTTTCTCGCGATTGATTGAGGGAGAAAATATGCTGATAAAAAGAAAAACATACTCATAAAAAATGCTGCATTTACAGAGAAAAATCTACCCAACCAGTTGATAGATTCATCATCCAAAAAATACCACCAACCACCTGGTCCATAGGCTTGTCCAGCATGGTGAGCTACTACAAGCATAATTAAAGCTATTTTTATATTATCGATGAAATATAAATGATCACTCTCTTTTTTCACCTTTAAACCCCCATTCCCATTAAAAGTTACACTTAAATAATAGCGTATTTTTTACCATTATAGGAAAAAGTTTCATATATAGTAAATAATTCCATTTTTTAAAATCAATAACTGTTTAGCATTATCGTCCTAATGCGAATTTTATTTTATACATCTATGTAATTTATAGACGCTAATCCTTGTAAGGGAATAGCACCCGATTGCTAAGGATCGGTAGAATCCCTTGAACGAGATATAAGTACATGGAGTACCTCCTTAATTTTTACGAAGTACTCCATATTCCCTTTTTTTGATTTGCAAAAATACCCTAGATCAGAAAGCTGTTGTATTTTATCGTCTTGCTTCGTTAGCATAGGGAGAACTGCAATGAAGAATGCTAACCGTTGCCTGAGATGACAGTGCATCGTCAGAGATTTTGCACAATCTGAATTGGATTACCGTCCGGATCTGCAATCCAAGTAATGAGCAGCCGACCGAGCCATTCGTGCGGTGAGACCAGGGCTTTGGCACCATTCAAGGTGACGGTTTCAAAGGCGGCAGCAGTGTCATCCGTCCACAAAATCACTGCAACAAGCTGCCCATGAGACACGGGGGCGAGGCCGTGATCATCGCGCGTAGAGGAAACAGATGCGATGCCTATTCTATAGTCATCGAGAACCAAATCAATATGATCGGTTCGCCATCATTTGGCACTCGAAAGGACTCGTGAATCCCAGACTCTCGTAGAACGTAGCTGCTCTTACTACATCCGAACTGAACAGAATAACTTGGGGATTACGGAAGATCGACAATTTGTTACACCTCCTATTGTTCAAGTTGGAGTCTGAGCCATTAATTATTAGTTCAATTGTTTCGTGAAAAATCCTTTTTTTATTCAATTAAATGGCCCTTAAATGGCAAAAGCACTTTCCTTATTACAGAAAAGCGCCCGATTGTTGAAGATTGTTATTCAACTAAAGCACCCGTTCGTAATATAAGGT
>NZ_JBALOZ010000406.1:0-3533 GCF_036965125.1 Bacillus sp. JJ1503 | reverse complement strand
CTGTAATAAACATCTGTAATACTCTTCTTTTTATTGACTGTCACGATCAGCTGAACAAGGTGCTTTCCGTCTTCTAGGTCTTTAATACGAACACGTTTGATTGAAATTTTTAATTCTTTAATGGCTGAAAGGATATCGGCAATGTTTTCTTTATCGATCACCTTAAGCCGGAGGGTGACTTCTTTTTCTCTTAATTGCCTAGGTCCCAAAAGAGCCATAAAAAAAGGAATGACTTCAACACTGATGATGAGCAACGCGACTCCTGCCATTGCCTCAAGGTAGAAGCCTGCACCTACCGCAATTCCAATCCCAGCTGCTCCCCATATTAATGCCGCGGTTGTTAAACCGGATATGCTATCGTTTCCCCTTCTTAAAATAACACCCGCACCTAGAAACCCAATGCCAGATACGATTTGGGCCGCCAGACGCAGTGGATCCATTTGAATATTAACGCCTTCCTTTCCGGGAAATATGTAGGCGGATTCAATGGATACGATTGTTAATAGGCAGCTTACAATGGAAATAACGAGACTCGTTTTAAGGCCGACTGGTTTTCTTTTTAATTC
The DNA here is from genome assembly GCF_036965125.1 of Bacillus sp. JJ1503. Lineage (NCBI taxonomy): Bacteria > Bacillati > Bacillota > Bacilli > Caryophanales > Bacillaceae > Bacillus > Bacillus sp. JJ1503. The sequence continues at coordinate 2,967 of NZ_JBALOZ010000406.1, read as the reverse complement.
TCGCTCAATTCCGATAACCAGCCCAAGAATGGCAGATATTCCTAGTTTCATTAATATTTCTAATTCTAATTCACTCATAATATCCCTACTTCCTAGTTAATTTTTGATGAAAAGGGATAAAAGCTGGTGCGGCTCCATTTCTGAATGTACTCAGTTCTTTTAACATCAATTTTTTGTTAAAAATGATATACCCATTAAATAACTTCCTAAAACTTTCTAATGAATAATATATTAAAATAATAGATAAAGTATTACTTTAGATGTATGATAAGGTGTGCTGAATATTATTGAATTAAGGAGTTGCATCTATGTCAGACATCAAAATAAATCCTTATGTGGCCCTTGCTATCGGCGTATTGTCGGTCTCTACTTCTGCTATTCTTGTAAAAGTTTCATCGGCTCCTTCTGGGGTTATCGCTTTTTACCGCTTACTATTTACGGTTTTATTTATGTTGCCTATTTTTCTAATAAAGTATGTTCCAGAACTTCGTCTTATTACAAGGCGGGATTGGTTATTTTCTATAATCGCTGGTGTATTCCTGGCCTTTCATTTTATTCTTTGGTTTGAATCATTAAATTACACGTCAGTTGCCAGCTCAACAGTATTAGTAACACTTCAGCCATTATTTGCTTTTGTAGGAACATATTTTTTCTTTAAGGAAAAGTTTTCTATGAAAGCAATAATAAGCAGTGTTATTGCTGTATTGGGAAGTGTAGTAATCAGCTGGGGAGATTTTAAAATTAGCGGATCTGCTTTATTTGGCGATATTTTAGCCTTGATTGCTTGTGCATTAATTACAGCAAATCTATTATTTGGTCAAGACGTTAGAAAAAGACTGTCGCTTGTAACCTATACCTTTATTGTATATAGCATTAGTACTATAACATTGTTTTTCTATGTAATCATCAAACAGGAACCATTATTACCATACCCGACAAGTGATTGGGTTTATTTTATCCTACTCGCGCTTTTTCCAACACTAATGGGTCATACGATATTTAACTGGTCTTTAAAATGGCTGAGCACCTCTACTATTTCTATGGCCATTTTATTCGAACCAGTAGGTGCGGCTCTTTTAGCTTATTATCTATTACAAGAATCTGTTAGCTGGTCTCAAATTATTGGAGGCTGCATTATTATTATTGGGGTTTCATTATTTTTATTAGATGAACGAGGACTCAACTTAAAGGAATTAAAGAAAAAAACGTCTCTTAAAAGTACACTGAAAGAAAATGTACGAAATTAAGGAGAAAAAAATGGGGTTTAATAAAGCTTTTACAAATTTTCCGAAATTGGAAACGGAAAGAGTTATATTACGAAAGCTTCAAATGAATGATGCTCCAGCCATGTTTAGTTATTTTTCAAAGGATGAAGTTACTAAGTTTTATGATCTCACTACTTTTACATCTGAAAAACAAGCCGAAGGTTTAATTGAAAGTTTATTGTTCAAATACGAAAATAGAGAACAAATTCGTTGGGCCATTGTTTTGAAAGAAACAGGAAAGTTGATTGGCACATGTGGCTTCCACGAAATCGAGGAGGAACATTGGAAAGCAGAAGTTGGATATGAACTCCATCCTGATTTTTGGCGAAAAGGGATTATGACAGAGGTAATTAATGCTGTCGTTCAATACGGATTGATAGAAATCGGATTAAATCGGATAGAGGCCATTTATGATCGAAGAAATATATCATCAGCGAAAGTATTAGAGAAGAACGGCTTTGAATTTGAAGGACTCTTAAAGAAAAGATTTTTTAAAAAAGGGCAGTTTGTAGACGGAGCTATTGCCGCAATATTAAAAGAAGATGAGTAGACTAACCCCCAAAATTTTTGGGGGGATTTTTTTTGTCTAAACAAATAAATAAGTCAATGCAGAAAAAAGAAAACCGCTAGTCACTGAAAAAATAAATGTTCCTCCATAGATTTTACCTTCTGAATTGGCAATTTTTATGCCCTCTATATATGAATAAGAGAAAAGGTAGATTGCCATGAAAAAGGATAAGTATAGGGCGATATTTTCCAGTATGATTCACACCTTTCCATATAATAGAGATAATAAATTATATGAAAGGGATTTATTTTATATGAATAGCCGAGTCTTTCTAAAGTAAGGTATTGTAGTTGTGTATAACTATATCCAAAACCAATTAGTTTGTGGATATGGTTGATTAATCCACCCACGAACTGTGGATGGAAGTGGTGATTATAAACATAATGTTTGTTTTATTTGTGATTAATCCTGTGGACATGTGGAGGAATCCAAGTTCAAAAAGGAAGCCCCAAGGAAAAACGCCTACTTATGAAGGGTCCATAGTGATCGAAAAAGACACCCCGAGGTAAAAACGCGCACTAAGGCGGGTTCATAGTGAACGGAAAGGACTTCAACTTCATTTTGATTTATCATTAATCGTCTGATCATTTTCAGCGTTTTTATTCAGGAGAATTTCATCTCTCAATACAATGGCATTATTATAAAAATTATTTTTTGCAGCATATAAAAGCGTAATATTATGATCAAGGCTTAGTTTGATTATTTGTTTTACTTCATTTTTTATTAAATCGCTAGTTCGTAGTTCCTCCAAATACCTTTCTCGAAATTCGTCAAAGTGCTCTTTATTATGAGCATACTTTTTCCTCAGCTCATTGCTTGGCGCCAAATCTTTGGCCCAGCAATATAATTTCGCCTTTTCTTTGGAGATTCCGCGTGGCCACAGGCGATCGACTAGGATCCGATAGCCATCGTTTTCTTCATAAGGATCATAAATCCTTTTGATAAAAATATTAGACATAATTCACACCTAATTTCTTTTCGATTTTATGAAAGGACTGTTTGCCTCAAATTGTATAAGAAGAAAATTTGTTTTGCCAATTTCAGAAACGCTTATTGCATATTAAAACAGGAATCGAGATCCAAAAAGGAAGGGATAATATTAAATTGTTGTTTCTATATGAAGAACATTTAATG
>NZ_JBALOZ010000405.1:315-2742 GCF_036965125.1 Bacillus sp. JJ1503 | reverse complement strand
AAACAACTGCTCCAATTCGTGTTAATCCAAGTTCATTAAAGCCAAATGATACAATTTTGGAAACCACTTCAGCCGCATAACCCTTGCGCCAATGATTGGGATGGATCTCGTAGCCAATCTCGGCCCTCTTATGTTTAGGTGACCAGAGATTAAACCCGATTGTGCCAATGATTTCTTCTCCCCCGTCTTTTACCTGAATTCCCCATCTAATCCCACGTTTTTCATTGAAATTTTGTTCAAAAATTCGGATAAACTCTTTAGCCTGATCCATGCTTGTTAAAGTATCTTGTCCATAGAAACGTGTGACATCAGGATTGGAAAAACAATTGAAAACACCTTGCGTATCTTCTTCAACAAGTTCTCTTAGTAACAATCTTTCTGTTTCTAGTATTGGAAACATTCTCTCACTCCATTTGTGTATGTAGAGTTTATATTCTGGAAACTACCTACTTTTTCCTTTATCTCAATCCTTACTTTATAATCCTTATATAATGCAACCGATCATTTTTAAACGAAATAACAATATTTATTAATAATTATCGAACGAAACTTCAATATCTTACCAATATATAGTAGAAAACAATAAGGAGGTGTTCATTTGAATGACAGACCCTAATTATCATCATCCATTAATCGAACGGATTCTATCGGATGATAAGCAAGCGTACAACGAGCTTTATGAAAGAACAATCCCTGATATATATAAAACGTCTCGTTTCCTTATTGAGGACAAAGCTGATGTAGATGATTTGGTTCAGGAAATTTACATACAGCTCTTCAAATCTTTGAAAAAATATGATACCAACAGGCCATTTAAATCTTGGTATATGGGGATTGTCATGAAACAAATTCAGTCCTATCGACGAAAAAGATGGATGCATGTGAGGATTATTAAAAAGGCAGAAGCATTAAAACAGCCGGCAGTCTTAGATTTTTCAAATGAAGTTGTTAATAAATTAACCAATCAGGAGCTTGTTGAATTAGTTACTCAGCTGCCTTATAAGTTGCAACAGGTGATTATACTTCGTTATTTAAACGATTTTTCTCAAGACGAGGTTGCAAGAATTTTAGAGATTCCGCTTGGAACGGTGAAGTCACGAATTAATGCAGCATTAAATAAATTGCGTGCCAATGAGAAAGGAAAAAAACTTTTAGAGAATGCGAGGAATGTTTATGATTATTGAAAATCAGTTAAGAGAGTCTCTACAAGAAAAAGGCAATTCATTTATGCCCCCACCAGAATTAAAAACAAAAATCATAAGCAACATCGAAACTGCAAACGGAAAATTGAGAAAACGTTTGGCTGCAGGCATTTTAGCAGCAACCTTGCTCATCCCGACCGGAGTTTTTGCTTCCCAATCCTTTTTAGCTGATGACATTTACGGTTCCTTCGAAAACTTAAAGAAGCATATCTTTAAGGCCACTATGGATGGATACATGCTTTTAAGTGCGAAGTTATCACAGGCTAAAGGTGAACTAAACACAGAAGAATACAAGGAATTTAAGGAATTGCTAAATGTGGTAACGTCCTCGAAATTACAATATGGCGATCCATATGGAAATATAGATTATTCTCAAATTCCTTCAGAAGAACTAGTTCAAATCAAACAAGCGTTAATGGGCGTTCAGCCTTTCTTTGATAAACTAAATGGATTAAAGTCAAGTAAAGAAATCTTATCCTCTGAGGAGTATACAGCCTATATTGAAGCACTTATGACCTATGAGGAAGTGTTAGTAAAAAGTAATATTGATCCGAGTGAAGGGCCAATCGATATCGAAATGATCCCTTCCGATCTTCAAGCGGAGTTTATTAAAGCGAAGGATTTTATGAGCTACGTAGATAAAAAGCAAGTTCAGTGAACAAAAAGCGGGAGAATACTCCTGCTTTTTGTGTTTAAGTGGATTAGTGCAAGATGGAACATTTCTGTGATGTTATGGATACATCTTGGATTTGATAAATATAATTACTTTACATCCAATAAAATTTTTCCCGTGCTTTGCCTGCTTTCAATTAGCTTGTGAGCTTGTACTGCTTGATCTAAAGGAAAACGATGACTGATTTCAAATTTTAGTTTTCCCTCGCTTATGTATTGTAAAACTTGTTTAGCAGTATGCTGCAACGATTCTGGCCGGAGCCTTCTCGTTGTGCCTAAACTGAATCCGAGTACTGATCGGCAACTTGCATGCAAATCACTTGTATTAAATATGCCTGCAGTTCCGCTAGAGTTACCAAATTGAACCAACCGGCCATACGGTGCTAAACAGAGTAGACTTTTTTCAGTGACCACCCCTGCAACAGAATCTAAAACAATATTAACCCCCTGCCCATCTGTAATCTCATTTACCCGGTCTGCAAAGTTTTCTTTGTCATAACTAATGACATGATCTGCACCTGCCTTAATAGCAACCGATGCTTTCTTTTCATCT
>NZ_JBALOZ010000405.1:0-310 GCF_036965125.1 Bacillus sp. JJ1503 | reverse complement strand
ACTTTGCTTGCACCTAAAAGCTTTGCCATTTGAATAGCCGTTGTTCCAACCCCGCCAGCCGCCGAATGGATAAGTACTGTTTCCCCTTGTTCAATTTTTGCTATATCCTGAAGCATTTTATAGGAAAGAAAAGAAACAATTGGACAAGCAGCCGCCGTGTCAAAATCTATGTTATCTGGGATTTTATATGTAAGTATTTCCTCTGAAACCACATATTCTGAATACGACCCTTTTGATGGAAAAGTAATAACTCGCTGTCCAACCCGCAAATTCTGAACCTCAGATCCTGTTTCAACAATGACACCGGCCG
>NZ_JBALOZ010000404.1:3432-7556 GCF_036965125.1 Bacillus sp. JJ1503 | reverse complement strand
CTTCTTGAAATGGGGGTCTTACAGCCCGTTAATCTGCGACAAAATAAACGAGCAAGCACAGCTTGCTCGTTTATTTCTTCATATAAGTCCAGCCTTCTTCTTGATAGATTTTCCCTTCCTTCATCAACCGCCCTAATGCACGTTTGAAGGAGGCTTTACTAAGCTGAAAGCGATCCTGTATATCCTCTGGAGCGCTTTTATCACTATAAGGCATAGCCCCGTTGCGCAATTGTAAATAGGAGAGGATTTTTTCAGAATCCTCATCAAGTGCCTCTTGTTTTCTCGGCGCTAAAGAAACATTGATCGTTCCATCCTCTTTTACATCAATTATTCTGCCTTCAATCTTTTCTCCGAGACGCGGTTCTGTTTTTCGCTGAGACTCATGGATAAAACCTTTAAACCCTTCGGCCGTATAAACCCAGCTTCCAACCTTTGCTGTTCGATAAATATGGCCATGAATGTTTTTATTAAAATCTTGTCTTGTAGCCTTTATCGACATTTGCTCGATTATTGGGTCTGTGGCAACTTTTACATAGATGCGACTATTGCGGTTCACTCTTAACGTTATATAAAGCAAATCGCCGACTTTTGGCCAAACTGACCGATGGACAGGAAGATCTTCTTTTCCAAGGAGCATATCTTTTTTTATTCCGATATTGATGAAAACACCAATTTCCTGTTTTTCATCACTAACAACTGCCCAGCCATAAGATTCTGTTGTAATCTCAGGGATCGTTGTTGTAGCTGCTGCTCTTCCCATAGAATCCGTGTATAGAAAAACTTCAATCTCTTGGCCTTCTTCCAGCTGCATATCAGTATCGTTTTTGTGTAAGAGAACATCCTCTTCGCCATCTGATAAAAAGTAGCCAAATTCAGCTGGCCTTTCAACTGTTAGCTTTACAGTACGGCCAATATAATCTTTTATAGGCATTATTCATTCATCCTTCTAAATTTTATTAATAATCATCTATATTATATAAGACAATATCTCCTAAAGTTGTTGGGACTGCTATATTTTACTATAATTATAAGTAAAGTAAAACCTCTTTTCAAAAGGACATCATGATTATTGATAGCTTTTTGAAAAGAAACGAAGCTTAAGGAGGCAATTATGTCTAAAGAGAGTTCATTTGATATTGTATCCAAGGTTGACTTTTCAGAAGTTACCAATGCTATTAGTATTGCCATGAAAGAGATTCAAACCCGCTATGATTTTAAAGGAAGCAAAAGCCACGTTTCTCTGGACAAAGAGGAGCTTGTACTAATTTCAGACGATGAGTATAAGCTTGGTCAGCTTAAAGATGTGCTATTAAGTAAAATGATTAGAAGAGGCATTCCAATAAAAAATTTAGATTATGGAAAAATTGAAGGGGCTTCAGGAGGAACAGTACGGCAAAGAGCCAAGATTGCCCAAGGAATCGATAAGGAAAATGCAAAGAAAATTAATACACTCATTAAAAACAGCGGTTTAAAAGTAAAAAGCCAAATACAAGATGATCAAATTCGAGTTACTGGAAAAAACCGTGACGATCTGCAACAGATCATTGCCGCTATTAAGGAAGCGAGCCTAACCGTAGAGGTGCAGTTTGTTAATTACCGTTAATAAAATCTATAGTAAAAGCCAAAGGAAGAAATTTCCTTTGGCTTTTACTATTTAACTATTCCTGGGACCGTTTCTTTTTAGATCTTCTCCATACAGCTATGATAAACGCAATAAAGGCACCCCACACAATAATAGTTGCAGTTACATAGGGAAGATTCATCCCAGATTTTTGGGATAATACATATATTTCAGCTTCTTCCCGATCAATAAAAATCTTATATTGATGATCATTGTTCTTTACTAGATCATTCGTTAATAAGCCTCTCAGCTCTTTATCATCAGCAAATTCATCTTCATTTATCGTAACATGACGAGATTCAGAACTATTGTTAATAACAATAACAGTCGTTTCATCATTATAAGTACGTTTGTAAGCAAGAACACCATTTTCCTCGGCAATCAGCTTCATCTCTCCCCTGGTTAGGCTAGGGAAATTATTACGCAGTTTTCCCAGATTTGTGATGTAATCAATTAAATCCTTATCTGTTCTGAAATCCATCTGTTTATGATTATCATGCCCTAAACCGCCATCCAAGGCTATTTCACTGCCATAATAAACGATAGGAATTCCCGGCGAAGTATAAAGATAGGTTAAAGCAAGCTTCCATCTTGGACCAGGATGCTGATTTTGTTCAACCATATCCCTCGTATACCGTACTAATTTATGGTCATCCATTAATGAGCCCATTAAATATGGGTTTTTGTAGGTTGACATCAATTCATCTTTGCGAGTTTTTAGTTCATTTAGTGGTTGATCAACTTGGTCAAAGGCTGGCCTTAATGTTTCGGTTAATGGAAAGTCCAGAAATCCATCAATTCCAGTTTCCTCATATTCAGAAATGAAATGAGGATCATTTGACCTTACTTCACCGAGTAAATAAAAATCCTTCTTTGCAGCTTTAGACTGTTGAACAAAATCAGTAAGGAATTTTTTTGAAACCCCATCGACTTCATCAAGGTAATACCCGTCTATATCCGTTTCATTAATCCACCATTTTGCAGCATCCAGCAAATAGCCCTGAACTTCTGGATTATCGTGATTCAAGCTAGGAAGTTCATTTAGCCACTCATTTCCCAGATCCTGCTGAATTGGTGATTGCTCGGTTTTAAACCAATCCTTCTTAGTAGGATCCTTTAGCCATTCATGTTTTGTGCCAACATGATTAATAGGGAAATCCATCATCACTTTCAAATTTCGTTTATGAATTTCTGTCACAAGCATTTTAAATTCATCGATAGTACCAAAATGCTCCTCAGTATTGTAAAAGTCTTTAACCCAATACCCATGATATCCGTTTTCTTCATTATCAAAAATTGGTGTCAGCCAAATAGCTGTAAAGCCCATATCCTTTATGTAATCGAGCTTTTTAATGATTCCTTGGAAATCACCGCCATGGAAGCTTTGCGGATCCTTTACATTCACATGATAATCATTTTTAAAATCCCCATTATCAAATCGATCCACCATTAAAAAGTAAACGGATTCATCTTGCCATTTTCGATCTTCTTTTTCAACTGCTCCTACAGGCTGAGCGTAAAAAAGAAGCAACGGAATTAAGATAAGAGTCCACACTCTTTTTACCATCTCCGCTCCTCCCCCCTCTTTAAACAAACAAGCTATTATGCAACTCCTATAGATTAGCCTTTTTTCCCTTGTGCAGTCAAATATTTGATGTGAAATTACCTAGTTTTCTGCGATTTATCCAAATGAAATTAGGTGTTTATCCATTTCATAAAACCGATTGTGAGAATATGCTTTTTATAGGGGAAACTTTTTTATCCATAATGAATGAAGAATTATTTAGATCTGGTTATAAAATGAGAGGAAACTGTCTAAAAAGATTGTTGAGGGAATCAGATGGAGGTTTATTATGAATAGACAGCAGCGAACGAAACTGATTGAATATCAAACACGTGCCTATACCGAAGGATCTATTGAATATATTAATGATCAATGGGTTTTCTTTGATAAAGAAACGGATGAAGCATCATTATTGGAAGAATTCCTCCACCAGGAAGTAGAGATTTTTCGATTTAAACGCTGGAAAAAAGGGATATTATCTGAAGATGGGAAACTCGCAGTGGACAAAGAAATCCTTCTTTTGAAAGATCAAGACTCTGTAAGAATTAGAAAGCACCTTGTATTTTCATTAGAAAAATTACTAGAGGGAATGAATGATGATGCTTTTTTCCAATTTATCACAACATTAAATTCCTTGAGGTTCTCTATATATGATTGCATCTACTGCTATAATCAGCTCTCCTTCCTTGATCGAAATGAGAGAAAAAGCGGTGTTAATTTTATCGTATTTGACAACCAGGAACATATTTGCAGTGTACAGCATCATTTTAGTTACTTCGAAAAAATGAATGACCGCTTTGAATTTACATTAAATAGCGGAAAAAGAATGGTGATTGAGAAAATATCATCTTAACAAAGAAAAGTATAAGCGCCTTCGGAACATCAAAAGGCGAATGTTCCTGCGATGAATATTCGCTGATGCTTTCCTTTGTGGTCACC
>NZ_JBALOZ010000404.1:0-3336 GCF_036965125.1 Bacillus sp. JJ1503 | reverse complement strand
TACGTTGGGGGTAGGCGCTGGAACTAGACATAAAAGGTGACTCCTAAGAGCCACCTTTTTGTTATGTTATTTCTACTTTTTCCTTTAATCCTTTTTCAAATTCAGTTATGTTTAGCGGTTTATGAATATAGAAGCCTTGAGCATAATGGCAATTTAATTCTTTCAGAAGTTCAATTTGTTCCTTCGTTTCGACTCCTTCAGCCACTACCTTCACTTCTAAGCCATGCCCCATTGTAATAATTGCCTTCACAATAGCAATATCATACGTATCCACGCGCAAATTATTTATGAATGAACGATCAATTTTTAAAGTGTTAATAGGCAAATCCTTTAGGTAGCTTAATGAAGAATAACCTGTTCCAAAGTCATCGATCGACACCTTAACTCCGAGTTTTTGAAGCTCCCTCATGATCGGAATACTATAATCAATATTCGTTAGCATTGTACTCTCTGTCAGCTCAAGTGTTAAATACTGAGGCTCTAGTTTGGATTCGCTTAAAGCTTGTTTTACATCATTCATAAAGCCTGGCTGCTGAAACTGGTATGCTGACACATTCACTGCAACTGATAACTGATTACTTCCAAGTGTTTGCCACTTTTTATTCTGCAAACAGGCTGTCCGTAGCACCCATCTTCCAATCTCTTGAATAATGCCCGTCTCTTCTGCAAGAGGGATAAAATCTGCTGGAGATACGAGACCAAGCTTAGGATGATTCCACCGAATAAGCGCTTCACTGCCAAAGATTTTCCCGGATTCTAAATCGATTAACGGCTGAAACATTAGATAGAATTCATTTTTCTGCAAAGCTTTACGTAAGTAGCTCTCGAGCTCGAGTCTACTCAGCGCCTGCTCATTCATTTCAGTCGAGAAAAAAGTAATTTGATTTCCACCCTTGTCTTTTGAACGATTTGTCGCAATATCGGCATTTTTCAGAAGCTCATGTTCATCTGTACCATCCTCTGGATAAAAACTGACCCCAATACTTGCGGTAACAAAGAATTCTTGATTTTCATGGTGAACTGGTTTTGATATTTCCAATAAAATAGATTTCGCTGCTTTCATTACCTCTTCTACTTGCGCTTCCTTTGTGAGTATGACTGTAAACTTATCTCCGCCAAATCTCCCAATGTATGATCCGCTCGGGAGAACTTTTTCGATTCGAAAAGCTATATCCTTTAAAATCATATCTCCCGCAAAATGTCCAAGGCTATCATTGATTAACTTAAAACGATCAATGTCGATAGAAAGAACGGAAAGCATGCGCTTTTTCCTTTTTGCCCGCTGAAGCATTTGTTCAAGCTGCTCAGTAAATCTCATTCGATTTGGAAGTCCTGTATCATGGTCAAAATTCGCTAGTTCTGTAATCTTTTCTTCGATCTTTTTTTGCTCTGTCATGTTTTTTCCAATAACATATATTCCGACACATTCGCCATTAACTGTAATGGGAATATTTTTAAATTGAAATAAATTCATTTCCCCTGATTTGGATATGAGAGTAGCATTATAGTATTGTTCTTTGCCCTTTATCGCCCTGAAAAAGTGCATTCTTACCTTTGGAATGTCCTCGCTTAATACAATTTTAAAAGATGATGCACCCGTTATCTCATCATGACGATAGCCAAACACGTCGTCAAATGAAGGATTCACATTTGTAAAGTGTCCTTGTAAATCAGTTGAATAAACAATATCTGTATGATTATTAAAAAGAGATTGATGGTATTGCTCAGAAATAGTCAAGCTTTCATGCAATTGCTGAAAATCTTCTTGTGAGGATTCCATCAAACGTGTAAGTGATGCTAAGGTTTTCAACTGTTCAGGCATCGAATATTTAAATGAAAGACCACGATTCTCCCGCTTTTCAAGCGATTGTTCTGACAGGGATAAGTACGTAAGAGATTGGCCTCCAAGCTGGGCCTTTCCTTCGTTTCCCGCTATTACCTCCCCATTTGAGAAGAAACCATTAGCTGGAGCAATACTCTGAAGCATCATTAGTTCTTTTTCTGAAAAATCTCGTGCAAACCGTTTTCTCGACAAGCTATTGTAGACAAAAATAGTTTCTACCGTTTTTTTTGCTAATTGCCTAAACCCCTGTAATGTTTGATCAATAGTTGCTTCTATATTTGGGAAGGAGAAAGTAAGTTTATCTCCTTCGGATACATTCCTGCTGACACGAATGGCCCCATTTTTCAAAATATCCATTATAAATAAAGAGACTTTCCCATCTTTTTGACTAATCATGAAAGGGAATTCAAATCTTGAATTAGAAATATCTTTAATAAAGCCTTCGCCCAAATAATGTTTTAAGATTTGCAAAGGTTTTTTCTTATCTAATGAATAGACAATATCACCATTCGACTTCGTAACGGTAAAAGCCTTTCCAACTTCCTGCCATTCAAAATGGCTTTGAACCTGTGCAAAAAGCTGTTTGCTTCGAAGAGCTACTCCTGCAACTCCCTGGCTCGTCAAATCCTCTCCCGCTATTGAAAAGGAATCTGAATTCGCGCCTGTATTTCCTGCAAGACCGCCTGACACGATAAGCTGCGGATTACCATCAAGGATCCCTTCTAATAGTGATTGAGAATCGATTTTATCCCCAACAGGAAAAATAATCAGTACTTTCGTATCAAAATCGATAATTTGCTCAGCTAACCTTTTTCCCATGTCATAACTGTTTTCAAAAGATTCCTGATGAAGCAAAGTAGACTTTACTTCTGTTTTATCAAATACAGTAAAAGAAAGAATCGTCTTATTTTCTGTGATATTTCCTTCAAAAATCTCACCTGATGCTGAACACCCAATAACTGCAGCAAGAGGCACCATTTTTTTTATGATGCTTTGCAAGTTAAATAGAGAATCCCTGTCATCTATCCCTGAAAAAACTTGAACAAGGAGGCTAGGGTATTCTTTTAGTTCATGCATATCTATAAAGCTATTTAATTGATGTTCATCTTCATAAATACATGTTATTGTTTTCGCCATAGCTCCACCACTAATTCTGTTACATATTTATATGATAAAAATACCATAAAAACCGAAATGTTGATATGTCTAAAAAAAGAAAAAGCTGCCTTTTTAGCAGCTTTTTACTAGAAAATTGACAATTTTTATCAAAAATTGTTTTACATGAGGAAAGTTAATGGAAGTTTAACAAATCCTAAGTAAAGAACGAGGATAAAAGTTACAAGGAACAATAACCAAAACATTGTAGTTTTCTTTCCCTTAACCGAACGGACAATAATCATTTCCATCATACCGATTACTACAATTCCAAGTAATGACTTTAAGATATAAAGCGAACTGATGTTAATTTTACTTAATATTACTACACCTGTAAT
>NZ_JBALOZ010000403.1:3155-3648 GCF_036965125.1 Bacillus sp. JJ1503 | reverse complement strand
AGTCAGAAGAAAAAGCAGATGAAGCAGCAGAAGAAGCCCAAGGCGAGGAAGCAGCAGAACCTACTGACGAAGCGAAAGACGAAGAAGCCACAGAAACTGAAAATACTAAAACTGACGAAAATGTATCAAATGAAAATGATGGATTATTTGAACAATGGGTAGTCGGAACATACCAATCCATCAGTAGTAACTATCAAAGTCTTATTGAATATTATCAAAAACTCATTGAGAAGCAATTTAATCAAACAGATTCTGAAATAATAGCTGAAGAGGAATCACAAGAAACTGAGGCAGACCCGTTATCGGATGTACCAGTGGATACGGGCATTGAAAATACGACTGAGTCAGAAGAAGCTACAGATACAGCTTTAGAAACAACTGAGGAAACCCCTGTCTCAGATGAAACGATTCCTTCTGAGGATGATGCAACAGATAGCCCGGTTGATTTAGGAACAGATGAAGTTGTAGATAACCAAGACTTAGTAGAAAATAC
>NZ_JBALOZ010000403.1:0-3082 GCF_036965125.1 Bacillus sp. JJ1503 | reverse complement strand
ATCCAGCACCTGTTCAAGAAGAACAAGCAGCAACAGATGTTGAACATGATGAAGTAAGTCAAGAAAATGATCAAACAGATGCAACAGAAACTAACAGCTTCAATAAATTCTCTATTATGGATAAATTGGTTGGATACTATAAAGATTTAGTGACTGCATACTCTAGCTTTATGAGTTTTTTCAAATAATGCTGTGCTCTTTTCGGTAATACTTGTTAAGAAAGCGCACTATGAAGCGTCTATGACGAGCGTTATGAAAGATTTCCCTTTTTATGATAGTGTACAAGTTTTAACGGAAACATATTAATTAGATAAGGAAAGAGAGATTGAGGGGGCATTTCCCCTCCTTCAATCTACTTTATTAGTAACGAACGAGAGGCTATAGAGGCCTCTCTTTTTTCAAGTTATCTATGTTTTGGTGGAATAAATACCTGTGAGAAAACCAAGTATTAATCATATGGACATTATAGGACTGAATATCCTACCTTGAAGGCGTATTTAATGAGTATGGGGAAGTTTGGAGGAAAAGGGGGGATATTTATTGATGGATATAGGTCAGTGGAATGGTTACCTTGATGCTATTGATGCTTCTTTAGAGAAAGGGATGGCTGCTAAGGAAGTCGTTTGCTCCATTACGACGGGTTTCCGCATAATTCCTTCGTTACGGAATGCACCAGGGCTGAATCCGTACCATGCGACTGTAGCTGACATCGGCTACGGTTTTGATGCAGTCAGAGGAACGATTAGGCGGTTCCGCAATGGAGAAACGATTTCGCTTGGAAAAGAAATGCTTGTTTTGGATCTAGATACATTGCGCATTAGTGAAAAACAATTAAGCCCTAATTTTGAGCTAGTAGCAAAAAAAGCGACACCTGAAAACTATGAATTAATCGAGCAAAGTCGGTTTTTAAACCAGCAAATAGCACACCATATTAATGAAGCTAACAGGTTCGGCAAGGCTCTTTTGGGGAAGGAATGGAATGTGATTCTGAAACGCGTCCAAAACGTTCAGGCCATTCCGCGTCTTTAGTAGACTACTTAGGAGGAGAAAAGGAATGCCGCATCAAGCTTCTGTTCAGATGAGTGAAGAGGAACAACGGCTTTTATTAGATTGGTGGGAAACAACGGAACGAGGGACAATAGTGGTAAAACGCTTAGTTTCGTTAATGACGGAACTAAGGCTGAATCCTGAATCAAGCCGTGCAGATGGAATGATTTTGCTTTATCGTGCCGCATCTGAGGTTTCTTACGGTTATGCAGGGATGAGGGGCTGTATTCGCCGTGCTTTTACACCTGAATATTCCGAGGTTCTTCGGAATAATATGGTCAGGTGCCATAGCTTTGCACGGAGATTTTCTGTTGATACAAAGGTTCTTCTGGAACGAGTCGCTAAACAAATCAGCGGGGTAAGCGCGATGAAGATTGTAGATAGCATCCGTGACACCCTCCATGAAAATGACGCGATGCTAACAGAAATTGAGAATAAAATGAATCAGTTTTTTGGGAAGGAAACCCTTCAATCATTGCAGGCTAGCCATATGCAATCCATTACGCTGCCTCCTTCTCAATAACCATCAGCATAATGGGGACGTTAAGTTTTCCCTTATTTGTAAATCTAGTCTACATGGGGAACCTGGGACAAGAGGTCATGTCTTTTTGCAATAGGATAGCTTCTTCAGCGTACTATCGTAACTTTAAAAAGCTGAGGTGGGAAAATGAATAAAAAAAGGTTTTGTACGTCATTGAACATAAATAAGTCGGGCTGCACCTCAAGGATGCAGCCTTTTTCTATTCTTCAATAGAACCTTACCTTTGACTTTTTAATATAGGAAGCCCTTGGTCCGGTTCGTATTTTTCTAGTATTTTACTCCTCGTAATTCAGCGTGGCTGAATCGGTTTTGCCAAACGTCAGATAGAATGGCGCTCCTAATATTCCTGAAGGAACAAATACATCAAATGAGCCGCTTTCGACATCGTAGCGCCGTACAGAACCTGTATCAGGTCCGTCTCCCGTAATAGGGACAAACAGTTTTCCTCCCGGCCCGAACAGAATGGCCTGCGCGAAGGCACGGGGCTCTCCAACTACATCAAGGTCAACCTTTTTGATAAACGCGCCAGTTTTACCTTCAAAGACTAGGATTTTGTCGGTGTCATTTTCATCTGCCCGGAAGCTGGTGATGTAGAGGTTACCGTCCGAACCAAACACCAAGCCTTCAGGACGTTGGAGGTTGTTGACGTTATTGCTCGTAATGAATACATCAATTAACTCCATTGTCTCCGGATCGAAGCGCAGCACCCAGCCATTAAGCGGATCAGGAATGTTACGGACGGATACATACAGCAAGCCGTCTGGTCCGATAACTAGACTGCGTGGAAAAAATGGTCCATTGAATCCAGAGTGGTCGAGACTGCCTAGAAATTCCCCTGTAGTGCCATTATAGGATCTTACTTCTCCTGGCTGAAACCCTTCATCAGAGCTAGGGCCCAATAAGTCTGCCACAAACAGGATATTGTTGTTCGTGAGAATGATGCCTCGCGGTGTAAACGAGGCGCCTTCTTGGACAGAAGTGACGAGTTCACTAAGAAAAGCACCAGTCTTTCCATTATACTTCAACACGTTTCCGCTCTCGGGTTGATCTACTTTTGGATTGGAGACAAGGAGATTGCCTAAATGGTTAAAAATAAGACCATTTGGGCCGTTTAAGCCACCGCTTCCTGATGTTACAAAATTGCCATGGAATTCCCCGGTAACTGCGTTGAAACGTTTCACGGTGTTGTCACCTACGTCACCAATATAGAGGAAATCTCTGCGAATGCCCAAAAAAATCCCTCCTTCTAAAAAGTTTTAAGTAGAAAAATAACTTCTACCTACTTTAATTTATTCGAATGAGAGCTTTTCCGTAATGGACAACCTTCTTGATAAAATAACACAATTTCTAAATTATGCATTTTTAAATTCTCTAATAACAATAGTAAATGAAAAACTTTCTATAATAAGTTTCGTAGAACAGTAACAAAGTAACGGCTAACCAAAACCTTTCTCCTTTCAAGAAGCTAGGTTAAGGATTCGGTTTTTGAGTGTA
>NZ_JBALOZ010000402.1:322-1389 GCF_036965125.1 Bacillus sp. JJ1503 | reverse complement strand
CTATTATAATATAACTTCCCTGACAGCTAACGTCAGGGAAGTTATCATACTTGATGAAATTTTATTAATTCCGACAGAACTTCAATAAGTCTTTTCTTAAGACTTATTGGCTCAATAACTTGAATAGATTTACCGTACGGTAAAAGTAAATAAGGTACATATGTATGTATCATATTTTTTTCAAGAAGAAATACTGCTTGATTTGATGTCCGTTCTTGTAAATAATGTCCTAAAAACCAATGTTGGCAAATATCACCCAACGCCCTTGCGTTTCCATTAATAACCAAAGGGATAATCCCTTCCTTATCTTCTATAGTTGGAAGGAGGTTTTTCATAAAAAAGTCACGTGCTGAAAAATTTTCTGGCCGGTTAAACTTATTTTCGGTTAGCATTAGACTTTCAATTCGATCTACTCTAAAACTACGAATATCATTCCTAAGATGACAAAATCCAATCACATACCACTTATTATTCCAATAAATAATTCTGTACGGATCAACCAATCTATACTTTGATTGCTCTTCGCCACTTTTATGGTATAGAATTTTAGTAGAGTATCCATCAGCTACGGCCTGCTCCAACTCCTTCAAGAAAGGTTCCATAGAGAGGGAACTTAATCGACTTATTACTTCAAGACTGGTTAAATGTTGGTTTATCTTTGTTTCCTGCTCTTGATTTGAATATTTGCTTAGCTTTGAAATAGCCCTATTTAGTGCTTCACCTCCATAATATCCGGCTTCTTCTGCAAAAACAGCAGCGTGAAATAGTGAGGTTTGCTCCTCAAAATCAAAAAAAAGAGGAGCTTCAATAAAATTGTTCAATAAAGTGTATCCACCGTTATGTCCTGTGTCTGAAATTATAGGTACACCACTTGTTGAAAGTGTATCAATATAACGATACACAGTCCTTATATTCATCTCTAACTTTTCTGAAATTTGTTTTGCAGTAATTTTTTCACCTGAACTAAGCATCCATAGAATTGCTAGTATATTGTCAATTTTAGGCATATGAATCCACCTCTATATGGAATTTATTATCTATCCTATAAGTTTATTTTTTCCTTAATT
>NZ_JBALOZ010000402.1:0-189 GCF_036965125.1 Bacillus sp. JJ1503 | reverse complement strand
TAAAATTCTATTGTCAAATTAAAATTCTCTCTTAAAAACAGAGTGCATTAGTAAAGGACTTTTCTATTAAGGAAAGAACAATTTTTTCTAATAAAGAGCTTTCTTTTATAACAACAAGTATGTTCACTGACATTAATGTTGGTACCTAAAAAAACAATAAATATCAAGGATTATTGAGTTCTAGAGTAT
>NZ_JBALOZ010000401.1:0-1714 GCF_036965125.1 Bacillus sp. JJ1503 | reverse complement strand
TTCCTTATTTCAGAAAAGCGCCCTATAAAGGAATAACTGTAAAGCTAAAAAGGCTTTTTTAGAAGCTGCGTTTCCCTGGCCAAGCTCCTTGCATTTTACTTAGGAATACAATTTGTCCAATATGATATGCGTCGTGCATTGCTAAACTCTTCAGTTCAAGCACTAATGGATTGTCATTTGGAATCGGTCTATACAAATCTTCTAGATCTGATTTTGCTAGTATTTTTTCAAGTTCACGATGAACAGAAAAGTATTCTTGTTTTGTTTCCTTCCAATTTTGAAAGGTCTCAGTTGGTAATCGATATGTAGCGTCATTATTTTCTGCCTTTGGTTCATTTGCTGTTTCACCAAGAAAGCGTAACAGAATTCTCTTTTCAAAGAAAAGTAAATGACAAACTAATTCCCAAATGGAATGTGCCCCCTCAACTGGTTTCCAAATTGCCTGTTCCAAAGTAATATTCTCTAGTACTTTTTCAAGTGGTGGAAACCAGTCTTCTTTATCTAAGCAGCTTGCCCATTGTTGTAACAAAAGTGTCCTTACATCCATTTTCTATTCCCTCCAATCTTATCCCTTTTAATAGATAATCCCTTTGGTCAATATTCATTTGCGGCGTGTTGTTTTGGCATAACTTACAATTTCGAGATGAACCATCTGATTACCTCCCTTACTCCACAATCTGGCCCTTTAATTGAATAATATAACTGAAGTTTAAGGGTCAAAAGAAAAATCCTATTAATACAGGGTTTTATCAAACTTTGATAAAATATCAATCTTTTTTACAAATGATCAAACTTTATTGATGACCCTCAATACTATCTTATCTGCTGTTCTTCAGTTAAATTTTTCATATCCAAAAGTTAAACCGATAACAAATAACCAAAATATAGTCTTAATACCGTATTAGTTACTACTTTTTACAATAGTTGTCTTTATGTATAATATCTGCGTTTTGTCAGCGAACCCTTAATAGAAAAAAGCATTGATTCCTTTTTAATGTAAAAACCCATTCTAAGTTCCTGCCGTAAGAATGGGTTTCCCCAAATTTTAAGTTTTAAAAATTATGCTTTTTTTCCACTTCAAGCCTTTCCTTCTTTATATCATCAATTTTTTTTTGCAGTCTATCAATTTCAGGAGTTTCTTTTATAGTAATCAGCCTTTCCCCAAATTCTATAAGTGAAGTATATTCATTCATTATAGGCGTCCTTCTTCCATTGTATTTTCTATGGGAAGGTGCTAAAATACATGGTCCACGAGTCGTTGAAACAAGAATTCCTTTTAAACCAACATTCGTTAACTCCATTTGTTTAACATCTGTAATATCTTCTAATAGAAACCCATAAGCCTGTTCTGGGTAATCCCCTTCAATGCTTAACTTAGTCCATACATTACTAAAACCTTTATCATAAACAATAACTTTTTTATTAGTTAAATAAAGAGTTCCTGCTGCTCTAACATTCCATATATCATCTGGCTCACCATCTGATATTTCACTAATTGAACTTAACCTAACATTGCCCATATCCATAGATGTTTTTAAATACATTTGGTCTCTGTAATTAGGAGTATATCCATACCAAGCTACATCTTCTTGCTGAAACAAACATATTTCATCAAGTTCTAAATAATGATTATAATTACCCAAGTTTATTGTTGAATTGTTTTCTTGAGAATCTTGGCCTTTATTTTCATTTATATCTTTATTCTTTTTTTTAT
>NZ_JBALOZ010000400.1:2673-3182 GCF_036965125.1 Bacillus sp. JJ1503 | reverse complement strand
CGATGAAACCCGGCAACCGATCAAACGATTTGACACGGTGCTAATTCTTGCAGCTTTCATGCTGAGAAATAAGAAGATGTTTGTCTATTGACCTCTTCTTATTTGAAGAGGTTTTATTTTTTTATAGAGAATACTAACTTTAAAAAGGAGGATGATTCGAATATGAGTGAAATCATCGCTACCTACCAGCTATTTGGCAAGCCAGGATCCTTTGAGAAAAAAGCGGAAGGGATTGCACTTGGCTTAACGATCGGCTCATGGACAGATTTGCCGCTGCTTGAGCAGGAGCAGCTGAAGAAACATAAAGGACGCGTCATCTCAGTCGAGGAATTCTCGAACACGCACCATCCTGTTAAACAAAATGATATTTTAAGCAAAGTAAAAATTGCTTATCCAAGTGCGAATTTTTCTGCTGATCTACCAGCTATTTTAACAACGGTTTTCGGAAAGCTTTCCTTAGACGGAGAAGTCAAATTGCTTGATTTAGAGTTTAGTTCAGACCTATTAAG
>NZ_JBALOZ010000400.1:0-2641 GCF_036965125.1 Bacillus sp. JJ1503 | reverse complement strand
CCGCGCTTTGGAATTGAAGGCATTCGGAAGACATTAAATGTTTATGATCGACCACTAACCATGAGTATTTTCAAGGGAGTTATCGGAAGAGACATCGAATATTTAACAGCTCAATTGAAGGAGCAGGCTCTTGGCGGAGTGGATCTTGTGAAGGATGATGAAATCCTATTTGAAAATCTACTAACTCCATTTGAACAAAGAATTTTAAGAAGTAAAGAGGTTTTACAGCAGGTCTATGAGAAAACTGGCCATCGTACCCTTTATGCCGTAAACCTGACAGGCCGGACTTCCGAATTAAGAGATAAAGCAAAAAGAGCTAAGGATCTTGGTGCTGATGCCCTTTTATTTAACGTTCATACGTATGGACTGGATGTCCTCCAGGAGCTTGCGGAGGATGAGGAGGTTCAGCTTCCGCTTATGGCACATCCAGCTTATAGCGGTGCCTTCACCTCATCAGCTTTTTACGGGGTAGCAAGTCAGCTTGTACTTGGCAAGCTAACACGATATGCGGGTGCTGACTTTTCCTTATTCCCTTCTCCGTATGGCAGTGTAGCTCTTGAAAAGAATGCTGCACTGGCAATCGGTGAGAAGCTGACTGAAGAAGCTGCAGTAAAACGGGCGTTTCCAGTGCCATCTGCTGGCATCCATCCTGGGCTAGTGCCTTTGTTAATGGACGACTATGGAAAAGATTGCGTAATCAACGCTGGCGGTGGCGTCCACGGTCACCCTCACGGAGCAGCAGGCGGTGGAAAGGCATTTAGACAGGCTGTTGACGCTGTTCTAGCAGGTAAAAATTTGCCCAACGCTGCAGAAGAACATCAAGAATTAAAAATAGCCCTTGAGTTATGGGGAGGTTCAAAATGAAGAATCCAGTGATTTTCTGCGACTTCGATGGGACAATTACGAATAAAGATAACATCGTTAATATAATGAGACAATTCGCCCCGCCGGAATGGGACGCCATCAAGGATGACATATTAGGTCAAAAGGTTTCCATTCAGGAAGGGGTCGGCAAGCTGTTCTCTCTTCTTCCCTCTTCGAAAAAAGAGGAAATCATCTCATTCGTACTGAAGGATGCTGTAATTCGAGAAGGCTTTGCTGAATTTGTTCAGTTTACTAGAGAAGCAAATATTCCACTTTATATTGTGAGCGGCGGGATCGATTTTTTCGTACATCCTGTCCTTGAGGCATTTGGACCTTTTGAAAAAATTTATTGTAATGAAGCTGATTTTTCCGGTGAAAACATTCGAATTGTATTCCCTCATGAGTGTGATGATGATTGCTCAAATAAAGGCTGTGGCTGCTGTAAGCCATCGATTATTCGAAATCTGGCATCCGGGGAAAACACGAGCATCGTGATCGGGGATTCCATCACGGATCTTGAAGCCGCGAAGCTTGCAGATGTTGTTATTGCCAGGGATTATCTCATTGAAAAGTGCAAGGAATTGAATATCCCTTACGAGCCTTTCGAGCGTTTCCAAGACTGTATTGACATCATTGAATCTCGATTGGATGTGAAAGTATGAGCGCGCTCGCATCCAAATGGAATGAATTAGCTGATATTAAGGATGAATTGGCTGCAAGGGACTGGTTCATGGGGACTAGCGGCAATCTTGCCATCAAGGTTAACGCTGATCCATTGCAGTTTCTCGTAACGGCAAGCGGGAAGGATAAAAGGAAAAGAACTCTCGAAGACTTCCTTCTAGTCGATCGAGATGGCAAAGCGATTGAAGAAACACATCTGAAACCATCTGCCGAAACCCTATTGCATTGCGCTGTTTTTCAAAAAACTTTAGCGGGCTGCAGTCTTCATGTTCATACAGTAGCGAACAATGTCATCTCAGAGCTATATGGGGATGAAGGGAAAGTAACGTTTCAATCTCAAGAATTAATCAAGGCGTTTGATCTTTGGGAAGAGAATGCTAAGCTAACCATCCCCATTATTCATAACCATACCCATATACCTGCTTTAGCGGAAGAATTCCAAGAGCATATTCATGCTGATAAAGGAGCCGTCCTTATTCGAAACCACGGCATTACCGTTTGGGGCAAGAATGGCTTTGAAGCTAAGAAACTATTAGAAGCATGTGAATTTCTATTTCAATATCAACTAGCATTGATTAATGCTAAATCAAATTTTAAATAAGAGAGGGAGATTTCAGATGGCAACAATTACAATTCAAGGTACAAATGAAGTAATTGAAAATCAAAACGAGGTTGCAGCATTTTTAGAGCAGCAGGAAGTTATTTATGAGCAGTGGGATATTGAAAAACTACCGGAAAATCTTCGTGAAAAATTTGATCTTAGCGATGATGAGAAAAACGGAATTCTAAATGCCTTCAAGGCAGAAATCGACAGTATTTCAGAACGCCGCGGTTACAAAACATCTGATGTTATTTCATTATCTGATTCTAATCCTAAGCTTGATGAGCTTTTGAAAAACTTCCAAAGAGAACACCATCATACAGATGATGAAGTGCGCTTTATCGCAAGCGGGCATGGAGTTTTCGTTATTCAAGGTAGGGATGAGCGCTTTTTTGAAGTGCATTTAAACCCTGGCGATTTGATCTCTGTTCCAGAAAATATTCGCCATTATTTCACACTTGCTGATGATAGAAAAGTAGTCGCTATCCGTATTTT